>JANXFM010000114.1 GCA_024959975.1 Flavobacteriales bacterium | reverse complement strand
CTTTATTTTCGCTTTAAAACAGGAGTTAAAAAATTAGAACATTTTTATTATGATAGATTTTTGTGATTCTACAATTTTGTTACATTTGCACTCGCTAAAGCAAAAGCTTTGCTATGGTCCGTTCGTCTAGGGGTTAGGACTCATGGTTTTCATCCATGCAACAGGGGTTCGATTCCCCTACGGACTACAAAAGAAACGTTCTTTTATTATGAATTCTTTGTGGGTTAAAAATTTCTGGTTAAATTTGCAGCCCTTAACAAGGATCGAGGTCCGTTCGTCTAGGGGTTAGGACTCATGGTTTTCATCCATGCAACAGGGGTTCGAATCCCCTACGGACTACTAAAAAAAAATTGTAACAGCTAAGAACAAGATTATGGCTAATCATAAATCAACATTAAGAAGAATTCGCTCTGATAAGCCGAAGGCTCTTAACAATAAGTACTACCACAAAACAATGCGTAACTCATTAAGAGATGTACGTGCTGAAGAAGATAAAGCTGCAGCTGTAGCTGCAATGCCTGAATTGGTTGCTCAAATCGATAAATTGGCGAAACGTGGTACAATCCATAAAAACAAAGCGGCTAATTTAAAATCTAAATTAGCTAAGAAAATTGCTGCTCTGTAAAACGTAGTAAATTTTACTTATCATATTTTAAGCCTTCTCTTTACGGGAAGGCTTTTTTTGTACATTTACTTTGTAATAATTAAATAATCAAATATGTACAAGTATTCAATAAAAGAATGGTTGGTAAATGATCGACCACGCGAAAAATTTATTCAAAAAGGTTGTGAATATTTGAGTGATACTGAATTATTAGCCATCCTTATCCGTTCCGGAACTCAAGATAGGTCAGCTTTAGTTGTGGCTCAGGAAGTGTTGCGTTTGGCTGACGATAATTTATCTTTACTTGCTAAACTTAAAATAAAAGATCTGCTCACCATTAAAGGAATTGGCAATACAAAAGCAATCACTTTAATGACTGCTTTAGAGTTGGGAAGACGACGGAGGGTGAGTGAGGCAGCTGATCGATCTGAAATAGCATCGAGTCATGATGCTTTTGATCTAATGAAACCCCTGATGGAAGATCTGGAAACAGAACAGTTTTGGGTTCTTTATTTGAATAATGCGAACAAAGTGTTATCTAAGCAAAAAATTAGCGACGGAGGAATGACGGCAACAGTAGTTGATGTGCGCTTAATCTTAAAACATGCACTGGGGTTGAATGCTACAGCCTTAATACTTTGCCATAATCATCCTTCGGGAACTTTGGTGCCAAGCAAAGCAGATGCTGTCATAACAAATAAAATAAAGAGAGCTGCTCAGTGTATGGATATTCAGGTTTTAGATCATCTTATTATTACCGATCAGTCTTATTTTAGTTTTGCCGACCAGGGAAGGATCTGATGCTTTTCGTTACATTTGTGCAAAAGCAGGGTTAAATGTTAAAAATACTCACGCTCGTCGGAGCGCGTCCACAATTTATTAAAGCGGCAGCCATAAGTCGGGCAATCAAAAATTCTTTTTCAGATAAAATTGAAGAAGTGATTGTACATAGTGGACAACATTATGATGCGAACATGTCTTCTGTTTTTTTTGAAGAATTGGGTTTGCCTGTGCCAAATCATATTTTCAAACTTCAGGCACAAGGACATTCAGGGCAAACTGCCGAGATATTAAATCAACTCGAAAAAGTTCTGTTAAACGAAAAGCCAAATGCATTTTTAGTGTACGGTGATACAAATACCACTCTGGCCGGAGCATTGGCAGCATCTAAAAATCATATTCCGTTAATACATGTTGAAGCAGGTTTGCGGTCATTTAATAAGACAATGCCCGAAGAAATCAATAGGATCCTTACGGATCATTGTTCGTCCTTATTGTTCTGTCCTACAAAAACGGCTGTACATAATTTGAAAGTTGAAGGCATAGATCACAGCGCTGAAAAATGTAGTGCAAATACGCCAAAAGTTTATTCTTGTGGAGATATTATGTACGATAATTCACTTTACTTTTCTAAATATGTCAAAGCGGATGTTTTGAATAAAAATAGTTTAGAGAATTACCTGCTTTTTACCATGCACAGGCCATCAAATACAGATGAGCCTCATAGATTAAAAAGCATTTGTCGGATGTTGATGTGCTTAGCCGATAAGCATCAGAAAACAATTGCCTTCCCAGTACATCCACGAACTAAAAAGGCTTTACTAACGCATTTGAATGTTAAAGAATTGGATGCTTTTATGCATCATAGATTTGTGAGAGTAATGGAGCCGGTTTCTTTTACAGACATGATTGCGCTTGAGAAGAATTGTGAAATGGTTATTACCGATTCGGGTGGCGTGCAAAAGGAAGCTTATTTTTTTGAAAAACCTTGTTTGATATTGCGATCTGAAACGGAGTGGGTAGAAATAGTAGAGCAGGGAGTGGCGGCTATTGTTGATGTAAGTGAAGATAAGTTGAACCGCAGTTATGATTTGTTGAGATCGAAATCTTTAACTTTCCCAAAGCTATTTGGTGATGGTAGGAGTGCTGAATTTATCTGTAAGAAAATAGTAGAAGAAATCCAATGATACTTGTTTATACACATCAAACAGGCCCTCGCGTCCAGTATGCGTTCAAGATGGTCTTTGAGCAGTTTTTGGCTTGCGATGTTCGTTTTACTTCGCAGGTAGAAGAGTTTATCGCTTACGATGGCGTGAAAATTTCATACACTAAAAACGCTTTAGCAAGCGAATTGTTTTTTCGCTCACATACTATTTTGTTTGAAAAAGGTATTGTAGATCAGGAGATCAATGTGAGGTCGTGGAAAGGGCACAAAGTATTTTTTGAGCAAACTGAAAACTCAGCTTTGCCCTTTGATATTTTTGCAGCCGGTTTTTATTTGTTGAGCAGATACGAAGAGTATCTTCCGCACATAAAAGACCGCTTTCAACGGTTTCCTGCCAAAGAGAGCCTGGCATATCAAAATGGATTTTTAAAAATTCCCGTTATCGAATATTGGGTAAAGGAATTAGTTGCAGTCATACAAACTAAGTTTCCACAATTTAAACCGGAGCCACGTCAATTTAAGTACGTGAATACAATTGATGTGGATAATGCCTATTGTTACCTGGAAAAAGGGTTTTTAAGATCTGTTGGTGCCGGGTTGCGTTCTGTTTTACAATTTGATTTTGAAGATATTTTAAAGCGAATTAAAGTATTGTCAGGGAAAGACAAAGATCCTTATGATACTTTTGATTATCTGTTAAGCTTACAAAAGAAATATAAATTTGAATCCATTTATTTCTTTCTTTTAGCTGACTATGGTCATAATGATAAAAACATTACGTTTACCAGTAAGAAGCTTCAGTCACTGATTAAATCGATGAGTGATTATGTAAAGGTTGGGATACATCCTTCCTGGGCTTCAAATACATATCCGGATAAATTAGTTAAGGAGATTGATCGTTTAGAAAGCATCGTAAACCGAGAGGTCATTCGTAGTCGACAACATTTTCTAAGACTTGATTTGCCTTCGACTTATCGCAGTTTGATAGATCTGGGTATTCGTGAAGATTACACCATGGGTTATGCCTCACAGGTAGGGTTTAGAGCAGGTACATCACTCCCGTTTTATTTTTATGATCTGGATATGGAAACCCAGACACAACTTTTAGTGCATCCATTTGCTGTTATGGATGGAACGCTTAATGAATATTTGGAGCTGCCTGTTGATGATGCTCAGTATTTAATAAAAGAACTTATGGATCGGGTGAAAGCGGTTGATGGTACTTTTATCAGCCTTTGGCATAACGAAACGGTTAGTGATAATCGTCATTGGCAAGAGTGGAAGCAGGTGTATGAATTTACCTTAGAGGAAGCTTGTAGATGATTCGTTTTGTAAAACATAATGAGATCGATACAGATAAGTGGGATGAGTGCATAAAGAAATCGGTAAATTCATTGCCCTACGCTTTTTCCTGGTATTTGGATATTATTGTTGTGCATTGGAATGCTTTAGTTCTTAATGACTACGAAGCCGTTTTCCCTTTACCAACCAGGCAGAAGTTCAGCTTGAAATATTCTTTTACACCTTTTTGGGTGCAACAGTTAGGATTGTTTTCTAAAACTTTTAAAGGCTTAGAGCGTGTAAGTGATTTTGTAGCGGCTATTCCAAAGCAGTATCGATTTGTTGAGTTGAACATGAATCATTATGCTCCTTTACAAGCAAATCCGGCATTTCAGATTAAGGAAAATAACAACTTTTTATTACTGCTTAATAAGCCTTATCAAGAGCAAATTCAAGACTATTCTAAAAACCTTAAAAGAAATTTAAAAAAAGCAAGTTTAAAAGGTTTGCAACTTTTTAAAAACGATTCGCCTAAAGGATTAATACAATTGTTTAGAGCTGATAAGGGACGGTCGGTAGGGCATTTTTCAGAGACCGATTATCAAAAACTTGAGCGTATTATGCATGTTGCTGTGCATAAACATTGTGGTCAGGTCTGGATGGCCTATGATGAAGGAAATAGGCCACTAGCGGGAATGTTTTTATTGTTTGGGCCTAAGAGTGTTATTTTATTATTTTCCGGAAACAGTAAGGAAGGTAAGGAGTGTGCTGCAATGCCATTTTTGATAGATGAATTTATTAAAGAATCAGCGAATAGTTCCTTGGTTTTTGATTTTGAAGGTTCTAATGATGAAAATTTAGCGCGCTTTTATAAAAGTTTTGGAGCTGTAAATTATATGTATCAAAATTTAAAGATAAATCGTTTACCTTTACCCTTGCGTTTTTTTAAGTAATTCGAATGATAGAAGTATGGACCCCTGGTATGAAATAATAAGTGTTTTTCTAACGAGTGCAGTTAAGTTTTTTGCTGGCCCCTTACTTGCGAAATCATTCGGGTTTGGATATTTGCAAACGATTTTTGTTACCTCGTTAGGGGGGTGTGTAGGCGTATTTGTGTTCTTTAATTTAGGGGCTCGAATTGTTCATTTTTTCCCAAATTTCTTTAAACCGATTAAGAAGAATAGAAAAGTCTTTACCAAAAAGAACAAATTCTTTGTCATGCTCATTCGTAATTATGGGTTATTTGGGATAGCCATATTTTCGCCCATTTTAATTTCTATTCCGGTAGGGTCGTTTTTAGCTGCGAGATTTTTCGAAAACGATAAAAAAACGGCAATGATCATCCTGTCAATGTCTGTTGTGCTTTGGTCGGTTAGCATTTCAACTTTTTTATTTTTGTTTTAAATGAGGAAAATTATCAGTTTCATATTGGTGGCTATTTCCATAAATCTCACAGCACAAGAAGTAGATGATCGGGGATATGTCGTTAGAGTTGGGCAGCGGGCGCCTCAATTTGAATTTCATTTATTAACCGGCGACACCATTACTAATGATGTTTTAAAAGGAAAGGTAGTTGTTCTTCAATTTACGGCTTCTTGGTGTGGTGTGTGTAGGAAAGAGATGCCTGCTTTGGAGTCCGAAGTATGGCAGCGATTTAAAGATAAAGACTTTTTGTTGATCGGCTTAGATCTTAAAGAAGAAGAATTTACGGCAAAGCAATTTGCAGAAAATATGGGAGTAACTTACCCTATGGCTTGCGATTTTGACGGAAAGTTATTTGAGCTTTTTGCCGGACCGAAACAAGGTGTAACCAGAAATATTGTTCTTAATAAAAATGGCGAAATTGTATTTCTGACCCGACTTTATGAGCGGGATGAGTTTGAGCAAATGATTTTGGTCATTGACGAAGAATTGAAGAAGTAAAAAGGCTACTCGCATTGCGAGGCGTCTTTTTATTCAACGATTTCGGGAATACTGTCATCCGACAATTGAACATAAATATAAGCTAGTGCCAAAGAGATAACGGGAATCGCTACAAATATTCCGATAATAAGAGCTATTAGCCCAACAATCGCGATGAAGCATGCAAGAAGCATCCATAAAAATAATTTTATGGTATGCCCTTTAGTTGCATTCCAACTGGATTTTAATGCTGTGTCAAAACTTTCGTTTTTGTCCACGATGTACCCAGGCATTAATATTAATCTACAAGCGATGTGTATTCCGGGAGCAATGAATAGAATGATGCCTAAAATTACTAAAATCAGGTTAATTATACCTGCAACAATATAGTGTATGAATTGTCGAAAACTTATGGTGAATAAATCACTTAGTTGAACTTCTTCGCCTCTAATGTGGTTAATGGAAATTTTCCAAATTCCCATACCTAGATAAATGTTAAGAGTTATTGCAAGAAAATTTAATATGGTGAATTTACTCGTCTCGAAATCTTCATTAGTCGCGTAATTTGCTAAATCCTGACTCTCTCCTATTGCTGTTAAAATAGTCGTGAGAATTGCTAAGCCAATAAATAACAACGCTTTTACCTTGAGTTTTCCCCAGGCAAAGTCAAACGTTTGCCTAATTGAAATTTGTTTTTGACTCATAGTAGTATTTGATTATTTAGGTTTCTAAATTAGAAAAATTAAAGCAAACTGAAAAGCGACTCAATTTTTTTGTTTTTTTTCACGAATTAATTTTAATATAATTTTTTCTTTTTTCAAGTTAAGGGTAAAGATTTTTTTATTTGGTCTTGTTATTATTAAAAATCTAGAGCATTAAATATGAAAATTAAAGATTATCATTTGAATATGTGTGTTATTTTTTATATTTGCTCTGAATATATACATATATGCATTATTTATAAACTTAAATAGTTTACCCATGAAAACACAACTTTTATTAGCCTTTGTTTTTTCTGCTTTCACTGCTTTTGCTCAGATTACAGAGTACAAGGTGGTTACTTCTGTTGAATCTATCGTGCCCGGTGGAGTAGGAAGGTCTCGAATTGTAGAAAACAATCAGGAAGTGGATTATAAAGAGTTTACTACGACACGCGTTGATGGTAAAGACCGGAATAGTAAAGACGTAAAACGAAAAGGTCTTAAGATCGATAATTTAAACGAAACCAAATTATTGAATTTCTATAGTGTTGCCGGAATTAATTTTCAGAACATAGCCAGTAACGATGCGATTATATCAAGTAAATTGAATGATTTGTCTGCTGAGGGATGGGATTTAATTCATGTGGTTAGTGGTGTTGAAAGCGATTCAGGCGAAACAGACGGTAATGGTATTTTTATTACGCGCTACATATTTAAAAGAATTTTATAGCTACAACAACAATATCTGAATCTGATTAGGTCGTCTAAAAAGTAATTTTTAGGCGACTTTTTTGTAGCTGTATTCGTGCTTGTGTTTTTGTTTTTGAAGTTGTTTTTTTCTAAAAGGAATTGTCTTAATAAATAAAAGAGAAACCCTGTTTGTAAAACAGCTGAAAAGTTATACATTTGCAGTCCCTAAAAATTAGGGATTTGTATAGTAAACGAATTATAAACTAAAAAAGCAATATGCCTACTATTCAACAGTTGGTACGAAAAGGTCGTGAGAAATTTACGAAGAAAAGTAAATCGGCCGCATTAGATGCTTGTCCTCAAAGAAGAGGTGTTTGTACTCGTGTGTATACGACGACTCCAAAGAAACCTAACTCTGCCATGCGTAAAGTTGCAAGGGTAAGGTTAACCAACGGAAACGAAGTAAATGCATACATACCGGGTGAAGGGCACAACTTACAAGAGCACTCAATCGTATTGGTACGTGGAGGGAGAGTAAAAGATCTTCCGGGTGTACGTTACCATATCGTTCGTGGAGCTTTGGACACAGCTGGTGTTGATGGACGTACTCAAAGACGTTCTAAGTACGGAGCTAAAAAACCTAAAAAGTAATCAGAGTAATCTGAAGAAAAAGCAAAATGAGAAAAGCAAAAGCTAAAAAAAGAGTCTTGTTGCCAGACCCAAAGTTTAACGATACGCTCGTAACGCGTTTCGTAAATAACTTGATGTTGGATGGTAAGAAGAGTACTGCGTTTAGAATCTTTTATGATGCAATTGACATCATTGAGGAGAAGAGCGGAGACGAAGAGAATGCATTAGAGATTTTTAAGAAAGCATTGCAAAACGTTACACCACATGTAGAAGTACGTAGTAGAAGAGTGGGTGGAGCAACTTTCCAAATTCCAATGCAAATTCGTCCGGACAGGAAGTTGTCTTTAGGCATGAAGTGGCTAATTTCTTTTACGCGTAAGCGTAATGAAAAGACCATGGCGCTTAGATTGGCTAATGAAGTTATGGCAGCCTCTCGTGAAGAGGGAGCTTCTGTAAAGAAGAAAACCGATGTTCACCGCATGGCGGAAGCGAACAAAGCGTTCTCTCACTTTAGATTTTAATCATTAGAATTAAGAAAATGGCTAAAAGAGATCTAAGATTAACACGTAATATCGGTATCATGGCGCATATCGATGCTGGTAAAACTACCACAACAGAGCGTGTATTGTACTATACAGGTGTTTCTCACAAAATTGGTGAGGTTCACGATGGTGCAGCTACTATGGACTGGATGGAACAAGAGCAAGAGCGTGGTATTACCATTACCTCAGCTGCTACTACTTGTTTTTGGAATTACCGCGATAATGAGTACCAGATGAATATCATCGATACTCCAGGTCACGTTGACTTTACCGTTGAGGTAGAGCGTTCATTACGTGTTTTGGATGGTGCCGTTGCTTTATTTTGTGCCGTAGGTGGGGTTGAACCTCAGTCTGAAACGGTATGGCGTCAAGCTGATAAATACAATGTACCACGTATTGGTTTTGTTAATAAAATGGACCGTGCGGGTGCAGACTTCTTTAACGTGGTTGCTCAGGTGAAAGAACGTTTAGGTGCTATTCCGGTTCCTCTTCAAGTACCTATTGGTGCAGAAGAGACTTTTCGTGGTGTAGTTGACCTTATTTCCAACAAGGCAATCACTTGGGAAAACGATGACCAGGGGATGACTTACAATGAAATTCCAATTCCTGAGGATTTAGTTGATGTGGTTGCTGAGTGGAGAGAGAAATTAATTGAGTCTGTTGCCGAATATGACGACAACTTGATGGAGAAATTCTTTGATGATCCTGATACGATTACAGAAGCTGAGATAGAAGCGGCCATTAAAGCGGCTGTTCATGACATGAAAATTACTCCTATGTTCTGTGGTTCTGCCTTTAAGAATAAAGGAGTTCAAGCAGTACTAGACGCTGTGATGGAGTTTTTACCATCTCCTATGGATATTGATTCTATTATTGGTACAAATCCTGATACTGAAGCTGAAGAAGAACGCAAGCCCGATGTTACTGAGCCTTTCGCTGCATTAGCATTTAAAATTGCGACTGACCC
>JANXFM010000007.1 GCA_024959975.1 Flavobacteriales bacterium | reverse complement strand
TTATTTCATAGAAGTCAACCCAAGAGTTCAGGTAGAACATACCATAACTGAAGAAGTTACAGGCGTTGATATTGTTCGTTCACAAATTCTTATTGCTAACGGACACCAATTAAGTGATAGTTGTATTTACATCAACGGACAGGAAGATGTTAAGTGTTCAGGATTTGCCATACAATGTCGAATCACAACAGAAGACCCTGAAAATGGATTTACCCCGGACTTTGGAAAAATTATTGCCTACAGAAACGCAGGTGGTTTTGGAATCCGATTGGACGAAGGAAGTTCTTATCCGGGAGTAAAAATATCCCCATTCTTTGACTCCATGCTCGTTAAGGTATCTGCCAAAGGAAGAACCTTGTGGGGAGCTGCAGATCGATTACACAGAACACTTCAAGAATTCAGAATTCGTGGTGTAAAAACAAATATTGCCTTCTTAGAAAACGTAATTTCTCATGATGATTTCATCAAAGGGAAATGTACCGTTAACTTCATACAAGAGCGCAAAGAACTTTTTGATTTTAGAAAAAGAAAAGATAGGGGGACAAAACTTTTAAAATACCTATCAGAAGTCGTTGTTAATGGAAATCCTGATGTCAAACTGATTGATAGAAATAAAAAGTTTTTACTCCCAACAGTTCCCGAATTTGACCACTTCAAAGTAGCGCCATCGGGAACAAAGCAAATGTTGGATAAACTCGGTCCGGATAAATTTAGCCAGTGGCTAAAAAACGAAAAGAAAATCCACTACACAGATACGACGTTCAGAGATGGCCATCAATCGCTCTTAGCAACACGGATGAGAACGTTTGACATGGTGAATGTTGCAGAAAGTTTTTCAAAAAATGTTCCCGAAGTGTTCTCCATGGAAGTTTGGGGTGGAGCAACGTTTGATGTAGCCATGCGCTTTCTAAAAGAATGTCCATGGAAACGTTTGGAACTTCTAAGAAAATCTATTCCGAACGTTTTATTGCAGATGTTAATACGCGGATCAAATGGTGTAGGATACAAAGCATACCCAGACAATTTGGTGGAACGTTTCATTGCGGAGGCAGGAGCTAAAGGAATTGACGTATTCAGAATCTTCGACTCACTGAACTGGCTTGAGGGAATGAAGGTAAGCATCAAAGCAGTAAAAGAACAAACAAACTCTTTAGCAGAAGTTTGTGTTTGCTATACCGGAGACATTCACAATCCATCAGAAAAAAAATACACGCTTAACTATTACTTAGACCTTGCCCGTCGTATTGAAGATGAGGGGGCACATATACTCGCCATTAAAGATATGGCGGGTCTTTTAAAACCTTATGCAGCCACCGAATTAATCGGTTCGTTAAAAGAAAAAGTGAATATTCCAATTCACTTACACACACACGATACTTCAGGCTTACAATTGGCTACCTACTTGAAATCTGTTGAGGCAGGTGTGGACGTAGTGGATCTGGCGGTAAGTTCTATGTCCGGTCTTACATCACAGCCTAGCTTTAATTCTATGCTAGCCATGATGGAAGGGCATGAAAGAGAAAATAAGATTAATCTTAAGAGTTTAAATGCCTTTTCAAATTACTGGGAAGATGTTCGGGAATATTACTACCCATTTGAATCAGGATTAAAAGCTAGTACAGCAGAAGTTTTTGAGCATGAAATTCCTGGTGGACAGTACTCTAATTTACGACCACAAGCAAATGCTCTTGGATTAGAAGGACAATTTGAAACCGTTAAAGAAAACTATGCTACCGTAAATGAGATGTTCGGTAATATCGTTAAGGTAACACCTTCTTCGAAAGTCGTTGGAGATATGGCCTTATTCATGACATCCAACGGTTTAAGCAAAGAAGATATTTTAAATAACGGTACTGAGCTATCCTTCCCGGATTCAGTGATTAACTTTTTTAAAGGCGACCTCGGGCAACCAGAGGGAGGATTCCCTAAAGAATTGCAAAAACTCATTTTAAAGGGGCAAAAACCACTCAAAGGCCGTCCAAATATTCATCTGGATCCTGTTGATTTTGACAGAGGTTTTAAGGATTTCAAACGTAAGTATGATAAAGATTGTCTTTTCACGGACTTTATTTCTGAACAATTTTACCCAAAGGTTTTTGAAGATTACTTCAAACACCAAGAAGAGTTTGGAGAAGTTTGGTATATCCCTTCAAAAGCCTTTTTCTATGGTTTGGATATCAATGAAGAGATTATTGTTGAGATCGTTCAGGGTAAACGCTTAATCATTCGTCTGCAATATGTTACTGAACCTGATGAGGATGGTATCAGACAAGTCTTCTTTAAACTAAATGGCCAAACGCGTGTCATTGAGGTGAAAGACCAATCCTATCAAACAACCAAGGTTGCACACCGAAAGGCTGAAAATGAAAACGAAATCGGCGCACCACTACAAGGAAAACTATCTAAAATTTTAGTGAAAAATGGCGAAGAAGTAGAAAAAAACACGCCATTATTTATTATTGAAGCGATGAAAATGGAATCTACAGTAACCTCACCTGTTTCAGGTAAAGTTCAAAAGATTCACTTGAAAAACGGAGTAATGGTGCAACAGGATGATTTGGTTGTGGAATTAAAAAGCGAATAGTTCTAATTGACATAAGCTGAATTATGGCTTTGAATGTGTCATGTCTACTTTTCACTT
>JANXFM010000053.1 GCA_024959975.1 Flavobacteriales bacterium | reverse complement strand
AAAAAGCCACTCGAAAGTGGCTTTGTGACCCGGCTGGGATTCGAACCCAGGACCCATTCCTTAAAAGGGAATTGCTCTACCAACTGAGCTACCGAGTCGAGTATCATTGACTGTACTGAGTTTTAGACTTTAAGGTAACACATAGAAATTGCATTAATTTAAGAGTTAAATTGTCAATAATAATCTTAGTGACTTGGCTGGGGCTCGAACCCAGGACCCTCTCCTTAAAAGGGAGATGCTCTACCAACTGAGCTACCAAGTCAAAATGTTATTGTACCCAGAACAGGACTCGAACCTGCACGACCGAAGGTCATACGCCCCTCAAGCGTACGCGTCTACCAATTCCGCCACCTGGGTTTGTAAAGAACGTGATTATGCTTTGTGAAAAGCGATGCAAATATACGGGCATTATTTTAGAAGACAATATCTCTTTTAAAGTTTTATTTTGTGTTTTTTTTAAGCCCCTGAAAACCTTATTATTCGATGATTGGAGAACGTTCGAAAACAGCATTTTCATCAAATAATTTTCGATATGTTTTAAGATCGTGGTAATTTTTAGAGCCCAAAGCTTTGGTAATATGTATCATTTTAGGATTAAAATCTCCAATCCATGTCATGATCACATTTTTGTAATTAGGACGTTTGGTACGCAAGTGTTCTGCAGCCGTATTTAATACGTATGATTCCATTCCCATACCTTGAAATTTAGGCGTTACAGCAAAGGCTAAACCCCATACATATTTAGGCTTACTGAAGAGTTTTTGCCAAAGGAATTTTAATTTCCCCCAGATATTAAAGTTTCCTTTTGCAGCTTTAAAAAATTGATTCAATTCAGGTAACATAATTAAAAAGGAAATAGGCTTGTCATTGTAATAAGCAAACCAAATTAGATCAGATTGCATGACAGGTTTTATTTTATTCATCATGGCCATAGCCTGCTCTTCAGACATGCCTTTAAAATTGTCGTGAGTTACCCAAGCCGAATTGTAGATCTCACGGAAATCTTCTGCGTATTTTTTTAAATTCTTTTTGTCAATAGTTTCAAGCGTGTAGTCTTTGTTTTTTTTAATGCGTTCAAATTTTGTGATGTATTTTTCGGGTAGTTTCTGGTCTAAAGGTTTAATAAAGTTATGTTGGTTGAAGTACGTTTGGAAACCGTAATTTTCAAATAATGCCTGATAATAAGGAGGGTTATAACTATTGGCATAAATAGGCGGGTGGTTGAAACCATTTACCAATAAGCCCCAGTAACGGTCTTTTTCTCCGAAATTAACAGGTCCATCCATAGCTTCCATACCTCTTTCTGTCAGCCAATTTTTACAAGCGTCAAATAATTTGAATGCTGCCTCTTGATTGTCTATACATTCAAAAAAGCCCATTCCTCCTGTGGCTTGATTAAAAGTATGGGCTCTTTTTTCATTTATAAAAGCCGCAACTCTGCCTATGGTATTTCCATGGTCATCTTCCAGAAGAAACCGGGTAGCAGAACCGTGTTTGAAATATTTGTTTTTGTTTGGACTAAAAACAACTTCAACCTCTTGTTTAATATGTGCTATCCAGTTTGGATCGTTTTTGTAAATCAGGTAGGGAACCTGATGAAATCTTTTAATTTCAGATCTATTAGAAACTTCAACGATTTTCATACTTGAGAGGTCTAGAATGGTGATTAATTTTATCTTTGTTTCTGCACTTAGATGCAATTTTACGATTTAAAAAGCAATAGATGAAAAATAAACTTGTAATTGTTACAGGTGCTTCTTCGGGAATAGGAAAGGCTTGTGCCGAGAAGTTTGCGCAAAAGGGAGCTAATGTAGTTTTAGCAGCGCGATCCGGAGAAAAGTTACAAGAGCTGGCTAAAAAGATTTCAGGTTATGGTGTAGAAGTGCTAGCTGTTGTTGCTGACGTTAGTAAGGAAGAGGATTGTAAGAAGTTGGTAGACGAAGCTTTGGTTAAGTTTGGAAGAATTGACGTTTTGGTAAATAATGCAGGGATTTCTATGCGTGCTACTTTTGCTGATTTAGATATTTCAGTTCTTAAAAAAGTAATGGATGTAAATTTTTGGGGCACGGTTTATTGTACGCGTTATGCCATTGCGAGCATCCTTGAAAATAAAGGTTCTGTGGTAGGAGTTTCTTCAATTGCAGGATATAAAGGTTTGCCCGGAAGAACAGGTTATTCGTCTTCTAAATTTGCCATGCATGGTTTTTTAGAAGCTTTGCGAATAGAGAATATTAAAAAAGGATTGCATGTATTAATTGCCTGTCCGGGTTTTACAGCTTCCAACATTCGTAATACAGCCTTATCCGGCGATGGTTCTTCGCAAGGGGAAACTCCTAGAGATGAGCAAAAAATGATGCAGCCCGAAGAGGTGGCAGCCCGTATTGTAGATGCTGTAGTGAAAAGAAAAGATCGATTAACACTTACTTTTAATGGAAAGTTGACGGTTTTACTAAATAAGTTTTTCCCTAAGTGGGTTGATAAATTGGTGTACAATCATATGAGTAAGGAATTAGATTCTCCGTTTTAGATGAAAGTTATTATTGTTGGATATATGGCTTCCGGAAAAAGTGTTGTGGCTAAGCGTTTAGCCCAATTGCTTAATTTGCGATTTGTAGATACAGATAAATGGATCGAAGCCAGATCTTGTAAAACCATTCCGGAGATCTTTTCTGAAGATGGTGAGGATGTATTTAGAGCAAAAGAAAAGGAATGTCTTGAATTTTTGATGGATCAGGACGATATGGTTATCTCTACCGGTGGAGGGATGCCATGTTTTAACGATTGTGTGGATTTGATGCTCGAATTAGGAGAGACGGTGTATTTAGAGGCAAGCGTCCAAACTTTAATTTCTCGCTTATGGGATGGGAAGTCCGGAAGACCAATCGTTAATAATTTCCAGACTAAAGAAGACTTGCAAAGTTTTATTTCAAAACATCTTTCTGAAAGAGAAGGATACTACAAGAAGTGTAAGCATGTTGTTTGTGTAGATGGAAAGTCTGTAGGAATGATAGCTAAAGAAATTACAAGTATTTTGTCTTGATAAACCCTTCGACAAGCTCAGGGTGACATTGAAAAAGTATCATTTTTTTATTCGTAACGCAAGGCTTTTACCGGTTCCACTTTTTGGATGAGTAGTGAAGGAATGATGAGTATAGCCATGCATATAATGATACTCATAAGGTTTATGATGAGCCAATTTTCAAGCGATAGAACAACAGGAAGTGCTTTTACGTAATAATGTGTAGGGTCTAGCTGGATGGGAGCAAAGAAATACTGTATGGCT
>JANXFM010000154.1 GCA_024959975.1 Flavobacteriales bacterium | reverse complement strand
CTGCTAAAACACCAATCTACTAACCTACTAATCTACCACTAAGAGATAACTCCCGAGCCTAAAAGTTCATCATTTATATACCAGGCCACAAATTGACCGGGGGCAATCCCTCTTTGGTCATGTTCGAAAATGATGTACAAGCCATCTTCTTTTTGGTGAAGAATAGCATTTTCTAAAGGTTGTCTGTAGCGAATACGTGCCATTACTTCCAGGCGATCTCCAACCTTTAATTTAAGGTCTTCACGAACCCAGTGAATGTCGATGTTAGGCACTTTTAATCCCGGGCGGTACAAGCCGGCGTGATCTGTGCCTTGCCCCACATAGATGTTGTTGGCTTTGGTGTCGGTATCGATTACAAAGAGTGGCTCTGCTTTACCTCCTACATTGATCCCTTTTCTTTGTCCGATAGTGAAGTAGTGCGCTCCGTTATGTTCACCTACTTTTTCGCCTGATTCAGGCGTGTAAATATAATCCTGACTTAAGCTTTGGAGAGCTTCAAGTGATGTGTTGTTTTTATTGAATTCTTTATTGGCTTTGAAAAGAGAGTGTTCTTTTCCAATTTCAATAATATCACCTTTTTTAGGTTTTAATTGTTGTTGTAGAAATTCCGGGAGTTTTACTTTTCCAATAAAACAAAGTCCTTGAGAGTCTTTTTTTTCTGCAGTGTTTAAGCCGGCTTCAGTGGCAATTTTTCGCACTTCTGGTTTTTCCAGATGCCCAATAGGGAAGAGGGCTTTTGAAAGTTGCTCCTGATTTAATTGGCACAAGAAATAACTTTGATCTTTATTCTTATCGATGCCGGCTTTTAGTTGGAAAATCTCTTTTCCTTCTACTTCAATTCTTTCTTTTCTACAGTAATGTCCTGTTGCCACAAAATCGGCATTTAGTTGCATGGCTGCTTTTAGGAAAATGTCGAATTTTATTTCACGATTACAGAGCACATCCGGATTTGGTGTTCTTCCTCTTTGGTATTCTGCGAACATATAATCTACAATGCGTTCTTTGTACGCTTCACTTAAGTCGATAGTTTGATAAGGAATTCCTAGAGTTTCGGCTACAGTCATAGCATCTGTGCTATCTTCAACCCAAGGGCATTCTTTAGAAATGGTCACAGAAGTGTCGTGCCAGTTCTTCATGAACAAACCTATAACTTCATATCCTTCTTGTTGTAGTAAATATGCGGCAACGCTTGAGTCGACACCGCCGGAAAGACCAACAACTACTCTTTTCATGATGAAATGTTTGTGGCAAAGATACTTATAAGAATATGATTATTCTTCTTCCTCAAAGTAGAAGTTAATAGATCCACTTTTTTCCATATTAGAGCGCATAATATGGGTTTTATTATAGCCGTTGTACTGAATGTTTATGGCTGAAGTGTTAGGAGGTATTTTTCCTAAGTTTTCTGCGAAGAAAACCAGTTGGTTTACTTGATTCGGGATAAGCTCAATGACGATGTGGTATTTCTCTTTTACGATCTCATAATTGCGTAAGATCCATTTTCCATTAAGACTAAGTGATATTTTATCACCATCTATACGTTCGTTGTCCCAGACTGCAAGTTGTATTATTTTAGCACTAACAGTAATTACTTTTTGAACTTCTACATTTCTTTTTTGTAGCGAAAGAGGTTTGATGCCGTCACCACCTTTTACTTGCATTAATCGGTGTCTGCCCTCCTCGCTGGAGCTTACCATAAATTGGTTGTAATCGTTTGTAAGGTAGGTGTTTACGAGTTGAATGTTTTCATCAAGTTCGCGCTCTAAGTCAATGTTTGTTAAGTCGAATAACAGGGCTTTATCCTTATAGTATCCTGTTAATAGGACTTTGCTGTATTGGTTCACAGAGAGTTCGTGAAAATCGTTTTTTGCACGTAATTCCCGGATTATTTTTTTCTTGTTTAAATCCCAAAAACTAACGATTCCATTTTGACTCCATGTCATCAATATTTCAGGTGAATAATACCTTGATTTTACGAAGTGACTTGAGTATGTATTTTCAATCTCAAAATCAATCTTTTTATCCTTGTTTAAATTAAGGACTTTTATAGAATTTTTATCTGTAATTATTAATTCACTTTTTTCTTTGTTATGAATGGCATCGTATACTGTCAGCGAGTTTTCGTAAAATATGGAATCTTTTTCGGGGTAGAAAAAATCTTTGTGGTAAATCGTTCCATCTTCATCTCCGATAAGTGCTGAATTTTGATCATAAAAAATAGCGAAATGCGGGGTGCTTTTTATGTTGAAATTTACGATGGTATCCTGCCCTGCAAAACTCCAAATTTTAACCTTTTTATCGTCCGTTGAAAAAGTTAGAAAATGTTCTCCATTTTCTGAAAATTCTATTCGATTAATTTTACCATGATGTGCTTTGGTAGAACTTATAAGTGCCTGATTGGGGATGTCCCAGTAATTAATATAGCCGGAGAAGTCTCCACTAAGCAAAATTTCGTCTTGTGGTGTAAAGCTGATGATTTCAGACTTCTGACTATTCCCAACAAATGATTTGATGAGTTCTACACCTTGCGCATCAGATGTTATTGATGCAAGGTATAGGGGAATAAATAGTATTCGGTAAATGTTTTTCAAAATATAGTTTAAACTCGCTAAATTAAAGATTTTAAAATTTATATGATTGTTTATTTCAGGAGTTTTAAAGTTAAAATTACACGATCAAGTAATGAAGTTGTTTAAAGTAATAGCATACGTTAGGGGAGTGCTATGATTATCAGCTTGTTAGTAGTTTTGTATTTTTTCTACTTTGATAAGGTACAGAACTTCCTCCTTTTTTGGATGGCGTGTGACTCGTCTAGTTCAATAGAGGATGAGTCCAATAAAGATTTGTGTCGGGGCAATAGTAATGACCACATGTGTTCCCTGCTAACATGGTTACTCTATTTTCGGAAATGATGATAAGCAGATTGCCAATTGTATTCTTTCCTGAAAAGCTTTTCAATAGATAATTCTCTCCATTGACAACTTGTTCTCAGTCGAAATAATATTGCCTCTATAATATCTGCTTTGTAAATCATGCATTTTTTCCAATCTTTAGATTCGATAAAAATATTTTTTCATTTTTTTTTCAGTTACTATTTTTGAAAAAACAATGCAAATCATTGTTACTCAAGACGTTAACCTTGCTACATTCTTTTGGTGTTTTATTTTAGATAACTTCAATGTATATATATACAACTTTACATTAATTGTCTAAATTATAGCTGTGGAATACTATAAAATGCTTATATTAGCAGCTGAGTAAATTAATTATACCCC
>JANXFM010000196.1 GCA_024959975.1 Flavobacteriales bacterium | reverse complement strand
TACGGGTGATGGTAATGACTTGAGAAATACCAATTCGGAGGCACATGGACAGGATTACCCCATGACGTATGATATGCGTGTTGAGGCTTATGAGTTACCTTCTTCACTTAATATTGGGGGTTCTTATGATATTCATATTGACCAAGATAATCGCTTGACATTAGCCGGTAATTTCACTTCAAATTCTTTCACAAAAGATCAAATAGGTGCCGGTGCAGAGTATGCTTACAAAACGTACTTTATGCTTAGAGCCGGTTATGTTTATGAAAAAGGTATTACTGAAGATTTCTCCAATGGTAGAACAACTGCCTTTACAGGGTTGAACTATGGTGTCTCTTTTGAATTGCCATTGAGTAACGGTACTAATTTTGGTTTAGACTACTCGTACAGAGCGGCTAGTCCATTAGCTTCACCACACTCAATAGGTGCCAGAATAACATTGTAAGAATTATCTTCTTTTAGAAGAATATTTATAAATTTGCAGAAAGAGGACCCCTAGGGTCTTCTTTTTGTGTTATTTAGAAAAACTAAATTTTTTGATTATGTCTACAGTTTCATATTACACAGAAGAAGGGCTTCAGAAGTTGAAAGAGGAGTTGGATCAGTTGAAATTTGTTGAAAGACCAAGCATTTCTCAGCAAATAGCAGAAGCCAGAGATAAAGGTGACTTGTCTGAAAATGCTGAGTACGATGCGGCAAAAGAGGCGCAGGGGATGCTTGAGATGAAGATTGCGAAACTTGAAGAGATGTATGTCGGTGCTCGTGTTATTGATGAGTCTCAGTTAGATACGGATAAGGTACTCGCATTGTCTATTGTGAAAATTAAAAACCTAAATACAAAAGCTGAAATGACTTTCACCTTGGTGGCAGAAACAGAAGCTGATATTAAGACAGGTAAAATTTCTATTAATTCACCTATTGGTACGGGGTTGTTAGGTAAAAAGGTTGGTGAAATTGCCGAAATTCAAGTCCCTGCCGGAATGGTAAAGTTTGAAATTTTAGATATTTCCAGATAATGGCAAGCATCTTTACTAAGATAGTTAAAGGAGAAATACCATGTAATAAAATTGCTGAAGACGATAACTTTTTAGCATTTTTAGACATATTTCCTCTTGCTAAAGGACATGTTTTAGTCATTCCTAAAAAGGAAACGGATTACATTTTTGATATCCAGGATCAGGAGTATCAAGATTTGTGGGCTTTTGCTAAAAAGGTTGCCAAGGCAATAGATCAGGCAATTCCTTGTGAAAGAGTAGGTGTAGCTGTCATAGGATTGGAAGTGCCTCATGCACATATCCATTTAATCCCTTTACAATCGGTGGAGGATATTAATTTCTCAAGACCAAAATTGAAGTTAGAGCCGGCAGAACTTCAAGCGATTGCTGAAAAGATAAAGGCGAAACTTTAAGTGGTGGCCAGTTTTCAGTTGTCAATTGACAATTTTCAATTACCCATTACCAATTCTATCTTCATTATCCTTAATAAAATTAGACCAGGAGGAATAGCCCTTTTTTGATCCTAAGGCATCGTTTTGCAAACCGTGACACACTGCAGCAGCAAGACCATCAGTAGCATCCAGATATTTTGGCATTTCTTTCAGATGAAGTAATTGCATGAGCATCCCTGCTACTTGTTCTTTAGAAGCTGAACCACGGCCTGTAATGGCCTTTTTGATCTTTAGCGGTGCATATTCGGTTACCGGAATTTCTCTTTGAAGTGCTGCTGCCATAGCTACGCCTTGTGCCCTACCTAATTTCAACATAGATTGAACATTTTTGCCAAAGAATGGAGCTTCCAAGGCTACTTCGTCAGGATGGTACTGGTCTATGATTGTCAGGGTCTTTTGAAAGATCTTTTGAAGTTTTAGATATGGATCTTTGATCTTGTTGAGTATCAGTACGTCCATCATGATCATTTCAAATTGAGAACCCTTTTTTCGGACAAGCCCGAATCCCATAATTGTTGTTCCCGGGTCTATTCCTAATATGATCTTTTCTTTACTCAATGGATGATTTTTGTTTTTCCAGCGGTGTGCTGGAATGTGATAAATATACTCTTTGTAAAATAAGATACCTAATTAATGATTAATGACCAATGACTAATTAATGACCAATGATTAATGAAGTTTTTAGTGACACCTACTAACACACCACCCTACCAACCTACCAATCTACCAACCTACTAAAATACCTACTACCTAATACCCACATTTTTTGTAGTTTTAAGCAATTCTGTTAAATGGTGAAGAATAAAAAAATACACATCCCCGGAATTTTTGGTTTGCTGATTATCGCAATGACTTTGGTTGTTGCTGTATTTGCGTATTATTTAGCACCGGACAACACCCCTTTTGCCAATGAAATGCACTTAGAGTTAAGCACATTGGAGCCAGGGACAGAAGTGTCTTTTATTAAGTTGAAACAACATTCAGAAGACAACACTTCATTAATAGACCGGCTTATTTATGGTAAAAAGAAAAGCTACACCTCTTTACCGGTTAACACTTTTGAGTTAAAAGAAAATACGGTTTTGTATGAGTCTTTTGGCTCTTCCTATCAAAAAGAAATACCTCTTGAACAATTGGAGGGAGGGAGTGTAGAAACCGGCAGTTACAAAAGGAAATTCTATTTGGGAACGGATAAATATGGCAGAGATCTGTTGAGTAGATTGATGGTAGCTACGCGAATTTCTTTGGCTGTGGGTTTTGTTTCCGTTTTTATTTCTTTAGTAATAGGAATCACATTAGGGTTGATATCGGGCTATTATGGTTCGTGGATAGACAATGCGATTATGTGGCTGATCAATGTGGTTTGGTCTATCCCAACCTTATTGATGGTTATTGCAATTAGTTTGGCTTTGGGGAAAGGGTTTTGGCAGGTATTTGTGGCGATTGGACTAACGATGTGGGTAGAAGTAGCTCGTGTGGTAAGAGGGCAGGTAATGAGTTTAAAACAGATGGAATATGTACAGGCGGCTAAAGTTTTAGGCTTTGGAGATCTTAGGATTATGTTCCGTCATATTTTGCCTAATATTATTAGTCCGATCATCGTTATTTCTGCTGCAAATTTTGCTTCGGCGATATTAATTGAAGCAGGGTTGAGTTTTTTGGGCATCGGAGCACAGGCGCCAATGCCATCATGGGGGACTATGATAAAAGACCATTACGCTTACATTATTCTCGATAAAGCGTATTTAGCTATTGCTCCAGGAATGGCAATTATTTTTTTGGTCCTTGCTTTTATGTTGGTGGGCAACATGTTGCG
>JANXFM010000137.1 GCA_024959975.1 Flavobacteriales bacterium | reverse complement strand
AATTCAATTTTGGTTGGTACTTCAACCTCCGGATATCCAGAATAAATACAGCCAATATCATCTTCTACAGTGTAGTTGTAAGTGTAGGTGCCCGCTGTTGGTGGACTAACAACCATCAGGTCTCCATCAATTGAAAGCGTAGAGGCAGAACTAGTCCATTCACCAGAGACGACGTCAGGTGTAAGAGTTAAATTAGAAGGAATAATGTCGGAATCAAAGTCAATCCACCACTCAAAGACCCAACCATTATCACCAATACCAATATCATTTACTTTAAGAGTCCAGTCACCATTAAGTGGTGTGTTTTGAATATTAATGAAGCTGTTGTTGTATGCTGGATATATATTGGTGTTTGTAGTAACTATTGAGGCCTCAATCGGGTTGCCTAAAGTCCCTGCAGCTTTTAACTCGTGCCAGGTATCTGTAGTAGGGTTTGGTGACCAACAGTAAGTATATCCAGTTCCCGGTTGACTGTTCGTTGTAACACAAGGATCACCAGTTATTGGTACACCCAAATCATCGCTACCGAAATCCATTCCGAAAGTCATTCCATTTCCGTTAGCAGCTCCATTTTCATCGGCAAGTAAAACAACGGTATTACCATTTGGCGCAGTAAGTTCCATGGTTAGGTCGCCTACAAATGAATGTTCCATTTCAATACAGACTCTTGTAAGGTCATCTACATTGTTAAGTGTTTGCTCGGGTAAAAATGAGTCGAATTCTATATTTGTTTCATAGGCTGGTTCTGGACAACTTGTTGAGCCTGGAATAAACTGTGTATAGAGATAAGAATTATTATGAATCGTACTCCAGATAATAGGCTCTTCATATTCTATAATAGGGTTAAGCTCAGTTTCTATGTCAAGACAGGCAACCGGTGGATTGGCAGCAACTGTAGGCGTCGTTGAGACTCTTACAAATATCTTTTCGATCACCCTATTGGTACATCCGTTAACATCTTCGATGTCTAGTCTGATTTCATGAATACCACTATTGGTGAATGTGTACGATATAATTTGTCCTGTTTGAGGAGAGCCGTCACTATTTGTCCAGGAAAAGATTGAAGTGGCATTAGATTGCAGATAAGCTGTTCCATTCTCATGGTATTCACCGCTACCATAAAAATTAATACTTTGTCCCTGACAAATGTCGTAATAGGAAAATTCTTCACCGGTGTTCGGGTCTGTTGCAGATGTCTCATCAATAGACGGTGAAATAACAGACAAGATAGGTTGACATTCTGATTGTGAAAAACCATATTGTATGGTCATTGATGTGAAAATAATCACGAGGAGGGGAAGGTGTTTTTTCATCTAATTCTACTTTAATAAAACAAATGATCCGGTTTTTTCTTGTAATTCATTTTGGTGGGTATTGAATCGAAGAAAGAAAGAATAACTTGCTAGTTTAGCAAATATACCATTATCTTGACGAATTCCGTCCCATCCACTATCAATTTCATTGGATTGATAAACTAATTTACCCCAAGGGTCGTAAATAAATAATTCGAAACCAGATTCAATGATATTGCGAATTATAGGTTGGTAAATATCATTTTTACCATCACCATTGGGTGTGAATGCTGTTGGTGCCCAAAAAAAGTAATTTTCTGTGGAAACCACTTCAGCTAAATAAGAATCTGTACATCCACCTGCGTCAGTTACTGTAAGTTGAACAGGGTAGGTTCCCATTTGGTTGAAATCGTATTCCGGTTGGTTTTCTGTTGAAAACAGACCGTCTGTGAAGCTCCATTCACTAGAGACTAAAGTTGTTTGTGGGGCAGAGCTAGATAAATTAATAAACTGTACCATTCCATCAACATAAGCAACCGTGTCTTTACTTGGTTCAAAGTAAGCTGTTGGCCCCTGGATATCATTAATAGCTACGTTTATCTCATTTGTACATCCGATATCGTCCGTAATATTTGCCTGATAAGTTCCTTCGGTCAAATTTTGAACTGTGTACTGATTAGAATTTGTATGATTCCAACGATATAGATAAGGGGCATTACCATTAAGGGGAGTAAGTGTAACATCACCTATTCCCTGGTTACAGTGGTCGTTATTGATTGTGGTATCGAATAGTAGTTGTTCCAAGTTTTCTATAGTCACATTTCCACTTATTTCACAATCTAAATCATCTTGAATGGTGTAGAAGTAAATCCCTTCAGATAAATTGCTTAATGTAGCACCCGAAGTTCCAGAACTCCATTCTACTGAGTAATTTGGAGTTCCACCGGATATCTGTAGTTTTATTTCACCATCATTTCCATGACAGTGTTCATTCGTGATTTCTTCTGTTGCATTTATAGAAGAGGCTATAATGGTAATTTCTTCACTGTAAGTACAACCAAAATTATCTACAACTTCATAAGTATAATTATAAATGCCGGTATCGGGTTGAATGGCAATTGAAGCACCTAAATTAGATACAATACTTGGCTCCGGTAAAAAATATTCATCAACGATGTGATTGTCAAAACTCCAGGAAGAAGGGGTGATGTCTTCATTTATAGTCATTCCCCAAGAGAAAATCCAGCCATTGTCACTCGTTAAATTGTCGATAATTGTAAGAGTCCATGTTCCATTTAGGGGGGTTCCAATTAAATTGCTGAAGCCATCGATAGGGAGGTAGGTGTCTGATTTTAATATGATTGCAACACTGTCTGAGAATATTGAGGTATTGTCGGTAAAACCATCTGACATCAATCCGTTGTAAGTGGGGGTCAT
This sequence comes from Flavobacteriales bacterium, assembly GCA_024959975.1. Lineage (GTDB taxonomy): Bacteria > Bacteroidota > Bacteroidia > Flavobacteriales > UBA7430 > JANXFM01. Next base: position 1,553 of record JANXFM010000137.1, on the reverse strand, counting down.
GGACCATCCATAGTCGTACCCTACACCCGGGTTGGTCTCTGTATCATCATTATCCGTTGCTTCACCAAACCAAACAAGCCCACCTGTTTTATCAAAAAGTGTAATTTGTACCCCGTTTGGGGCGGTAAGGTAAATATCCAAATCGCCGGAGTATGAATGTTCCATGTTTATGTTAACACTAATAATGTCGTGTATATTTGTGAGTGTTTGATCATCTTTAAAACAAGCTAAATAAATATCAGTACTGTAAATAGCGCCATCACCATCAGGAAGGTATAATGGATCTGAGAATTCATCTTCGCATGGAGTAGATTCCCAGCTACCGGATTCAATTGTTGTTGAGAATAAAAGGTCAGATGATTCATCAGAGCCTATGTTGGTAATAACTCCGGGGCAAACTTTCGATGATTCTATACTTGGGGTAATCGTTGGTGAAGTACTTACACGTACAAATACATGAACAGGGTCAGGCGTAATACAGCTATTAATATCTTCTGCAAATAAGGAAACGATATATCCTCCGGGATTGTCAAAGGTGTGGGAGAACTGTTGCAGATTACTATTTTCAGTTTCGTCAATGTACCACGAAAAACTTGTTGTGGCAACAGACTGAAAATAGTTTGTGTTGTTTTTTGGGAATTCTGCACCGGCTTCGAGTGTTAAGGTTTCTCCGGGGCAGAGATCGTAGTATGTTATAACTTCACCTGTCGTAGAATCAGTTTCTACGATTTTTTCTATTGATGTACTGAGAATAAACTGAACAATTTCCTGACAATTACTTTGAGCTACAGAAATCCCACATACCAAAATAGAAGATAAAGTAAGAAAACACTTTTTCATAAGAGGGGGCGTATGAGTGAGTCAAAATAATACCGAATTTATTGATTATCGGTAAACTTTATCAAATATACTTATATTATTTTTACGATTATTCATTTTAATCCTATTTTTTTTAAATCAACTTTACTTTAACAAAACAAATAAACCGGTTTTTTCCTCTATGTCACGGTGGCTAATAAATCGCATAACGAATGAATAGCTTGCACTTTCAGCAGAAATACCATTGTCTTGACGAATTCCGTTCCATCCACTATGAATATCTTCAGATTGATAAACCAATTTACCCCAACGATCGTAAATAAATAGTTCGAAACCAGATTTAGTGACATTGTGGAGTATGGGTTTGTAGATGTCATTTTCACCATCGCCATTGGGTGTAAATGCTGTAGGTATCCAAATAAAGTAATCTTCTACGGCAACCACTTCACTTGAATGAACATCTGTACATCCAATTTCATCAGTTACAGTAAGTTCGACAGAATAGGTTCCTACATAGTTGAAATCGTGTTCCGGTTCGTCTTCTGTTGAAAATTGGCCATCTCCGAAGTCCCACTCACTAGAAACCAAAGTTGTTTGTGGATTAGGTGTAGATAAATTGCTGAATTGCACCATTCCATCTGTGTAAACAACCGTGTCTTGACTTGCTTCAAAATAGGCTGTAACATATGGAGTAGTTGTTATTGTAATTTCTTCATTGTTAGTACAACCAAAAT
>JANXFM010000116.1 GCA_024959975.1 Flavobacteriales bacterium | reverse complement strand
CCAAAGGAATTCCGTCGATGATGTCTCCGGCACAAAGAGATTCTTCTGAGATTTTTTTTGCCATAAGATCGCCTGCCAAACCGTGTAAATACACGCCCAATAAGGCAGCATTTTGAGAGCTGTAGTTTTGAGCCAGCAAGCTTGTGATAATGCCTGATAAAACATCTCCACTACCGGCAGTAGCCATTCCCGGATTTCCACTGCTGTTAAAATAGCAATCGCCATTGGGGCAATGTATTTGACTGTGCGCACCTTTTAAAACAAAATAAACCTGATGGTTTATGGCAAATTCCCGGGCTTTTTCATGGAGTTCCCAGTCTTTCATTGATGTATTTAAAAGTCGTGCTGCTTCTTTTTTGTGAGGTGTTAAAATACTATTCTTTGGTATTTTTGAGATCAGGTTGTTTTTCGCTGCAATGATATTGAGTGCATCTGCATCCAATAATAGGGGAGTGTTGACTTCATTGAGTAATTCAGAAAGAGCATCAACGGTCTTTTTGTTTTTTCCAATTCCCGGTCCCACACCTATGCTGTGTTTTTTGTCAAAAGGAATAGTGCTAATGTGATTATTTTCTTCATCACATTGAATCATCGCTTCGGGAATGGTAGCCTGAAGGATGTCGTATGCGCAATTTGGCGCATGGATGGTTAATAATCCAACACCTGTTCTTAAACAGGCTTTTGCCATAAGTACTGTTGCTCCGATCATCCCTTTAGAGCCACTAACAATAAGTGCATGGCCGTAATCTCCTTTGTGACTATATTTAGGTCTTGGCTTGTAAATTTTTTTTAGATCCTTTTTTTCAATAAAGAAGTCACGACAATCCGATAAGGCGATCCCTTTTTTTGATAAACCGATATCGATAAGCTTTACTTGTCCGAGGTGTTTTTCATTTTCAGGGATGAGCATTCCTTTTTTTAGCAATTGTAAAGAGAGGCAGGTATTTGCTTTTACGATAGCTGCGCCTGATGCTGTTTCCCTATCCATAAACAGACCACTTGGGCTGTCTATTGAAATGATGGGCGTATTGAGGGAATTGATGTAATGAATTAATTTTGCCCAATCGTCCTCCAAAGCCCTGCTTAAACCACTACCAAAAAGTGCATCTACAACGATATCACCTTTTATTTTTTTAAGATCATTTGTGTTTTGAATGGTAATTAGCTCATGTTCTTTTGAAAATGCTTTTTCCTGTTTAAGATTGTCCTCGCTCCGTCGGTTTGAGAAATTGACCTTGTAACAAGATACGGTGTAGTTTTTCTCATTCAATAAGCGAGCTATTGCAAAACCATCACCCCCATTATTTCCGGGGCCGCAAACAACTGCAAACGTTTTTTTGTTCGCATAGTTTTTACAGATCCATTGGGTACATCTGTAAGCAGCACGTTCCATTAGATCAAATGAGTTTATGGGTTCATTTTCAATGGTGTATTGATCTAATTTTCGTATTTCCGGTATTGTTAATAGTTTCATTTTAACAAATTTTTGGATCGTGCCGATTCTAAATTTAACAAAAATCAAGATGGGAAGACTTGCATTTTTGTTTTCATTAGCATAATCCTAGCCTGTTGGGTTAGAGGGCTACTTTTTTAATTTTAGCAAACTTTTGAAGTTTGTATTTCTTTTTCTTTTTCTTTTCAATGATCTGTAGTTTCAATTTATGCTTGTTCCAATCCCATTTTTTAGGGATGATTACCTTGTCGTTTAAAGGTTCGACATCGGCAATATGTCCTGAGGTATGGAGCTGAATTTCTGAGATATCTGAGGCTGCATGCTTTAATCTTACCGAGTAGTATGGATTTGTCCATGCCCAGTCCGGCAATATGTTTACCACAGGGTCTACAACTTTTTCTCCTCGCATGAGTACGGTTGGGATGTAGTATTTGGATACACCACCGTCTTTTAACACGACATCAAATTCAACGGGCATGGGCATTTCTCCTTTTTTCAGGAGGATTTGAGTGCCATTGTTATTTTCGCTTATTTCATAAATACCGTAGTCTATGGTTTTTGTGGAATTAACAAAGTATTCGAAATACCAATCCAATTCGATTTCGCTTTCTTTTTCAACGATGCGTTTAAAGTCGCTCGCATTTGGATGTTTGTAGGCCCATTCATTGAAATACCGTTTTAGAGATCGGTCAACAACTTTTTGTCCGACGATATGACTTAATTGATCTAAAATCACCACGCCCTTGGAGTATGAAGCAGCTCCATAGGCCCAATTCGTGTCAAAATGATCTGCGTGGGTACATAGGGGTTCTTCATAATTGCTTTTGGCAATTCTCTTGTAGCCCTTATAGGAGCCCCCATGTGTGCCCGGGAAGTCTTCGGGAAAAAAACCGTATTCAATCCTATTTGATGCGTATGAGGTAAATCCTTCATCCATCCATGCAAACAAGGCTTCGTTGGTAGCCAATAAACCGTGATACCAACTGTGCATGGCTTCGTGAACCGATACGCCAACCAGACTCTTTAAGCTTCTATGTCCTGTAATTAAAGTTGCCATAGGATATTCCATACCTCCATCTCCACCTTGAATGATGGAGTAGTGTGGGTAGGGGTATTTTCCGAAATGCTTGTCGGCATATTCAAAAGTTCGGATCATGTATTCACCCAGATGCTCCCAATGTTTTGTTTTTTCTCCTTTTTGGTAGAAGAGATGAAAGTCAGGTCCTTTATCGTTTACAACAATGTCGTGTGTGTAATCCGGATCGGCTGCCCAAACAAAATCGTGTACGTTTTCGGCTTTAAAGTTCCATGATAATCTGTCGGGTACGGAGTCAATAAGTACATTCGTATATCCGTGTCCAATTTCATCCGGATTTTGAAGAATTCCGGTGGCAGCAATGGTGTAATTTGCGTCCATGTGGATGGTCACATCAAAAGAACCCCAAACACCATAGAATTCTCTACCCACATAAGGGTTGGCATGCCAGCCATCTCTGTCGTATTCACATAATTTAGGGTACCATTGCGACATGGAGTAATCGATGCCTTCTTTATTCATTCTTCCCGAACGACGAATTTGTAAGGGTACCTGAGTTTTGAATTCCATAGAGAAAATCACAGTGTCACCCGGTAGGATGCTTTTATTTAGATCTACATCCAAAATAGTTCCATCGTTTGTAAATACTAAGGGCTCACCATTTTGCTTTAAGCTTAAAATCTGCTGAATTCCCATTTCGGATTTATTCAATTTAGAAATACGATTTCCAACACGCTTGTCTGAGTCAAGAATGGTTCTTGAGCGTATATCCATCATACTTCCCGGTTGGAAAGCATTAAAATACAAGTGATAGAAAACTTTGTTTAAGGTGTCAGGAGAGTGATTGATGTAGGTCAATTCTTGTTGACCGTCAAATTGATGGTTATCCGTATTAAAGTCGATATTCATCTGGTAATGAGCCTCCTGCTGCCAGTACGATTGACCAAAGCCGGAAAATGAGATCCCCAGGCAAAGAAGTATTGAAAAACATCTTTTCATTCGAGTAGAATTTAATTATTTTAGAGCATAAATCTACAAACTATATTTTTCTTGTAAAAGATGGCAGAACAACGAAAGATTTTGCGAATATTTAAGCTGATAAGCTTGTTGAAAGGTGTTCGGAGAAGGAGTCCTAAAGAACTTGCCGATATTCTTGAAATATCTAAGCGAACGGCATATCGCTATTTTATTCTTTTAGAAGAATTGGGTTTTGTGATCGATGTAGATTTTGAAGGTTGTTATTTTATTCCAACGGAAGAAGGAGATGAGTACACATTTACGTTTAATGCTGAGGAGTCTTTATTGATCAGGCAATCCATAAAGAGTTTGTCCGCTTCCCATAATTTGTCGGAACATATTCTGAAAAAACTCCATATGATGAGTGAACAGGCTCAGATCGGGGAGAATATTTTGAATGCGAGTAATGGTTTAAAAATCGAAAAACTCTCAAAGGCCATTCAGGATAAAATTCAGGTTAAATTATTGGATTATTCGTCACTAAATTCCAATACCGATTCTACCCGTTTGTTTGAGCCGATTACTTTTACTACCAATTACACCGGAGTTATTGGGGTAGACGTGCAAAAAGCTCCTGATGAAGCCCGTATTTTTAATATCAACAGAATCGGGCAAGTAGAGTTGCTACAAAAGCAACAAAAATTTGCTTTAGAAATTGAAGTGCAATCGATAGACGCCTTTGGCTATAAAGGTGAGAAACTTTATGATGTAGAGTTAAAATTACAGCGTAAAGCATATTCGCAATTAATTCAGTTTTACCCCCAAACAAAGCCTTTGGTAAAAGGAAAGACGGATGATTATATTTTCGCCGGTAAAGTCTATTTTTCAGAATATCTATTGCGTTTTTTACTGGCATTTCCGGATGAGGCTCATATCCTAAAGCCTCAGGCGCTAAAAGATGAATTCATAAATTTTAAGCAGTCTCTTTTATAAGATAAGTTCTTTGTTGAAATTTAGTTAGTGTCACAAGTTGTCACTCCGTTATCCTTCATTTGTAGTGTAGAATTAAAACACAAGATTATGACAACGACTTACGCACTCAGACAAAGTACCCATCAGTTTTTACCTTTCGGAGTTGATTTTTCTCAGAAGGATGACCATTTAGGAGTTTGTAATACGCAGGTATTAGAAGAGCTTATTGATGGGAATATTCAAAGGGAGTATTATTTTCAAACTCGAAAGTTTGGCAAGGTTTATTTATCCATAGTAAGTAAATTGGTTATTTCGGACCAAACCTGGAATGCCTTTATGGGAACTTTCACAAAAGA
>JANXFM010000049.1 GCA_024959975.1 Flavobacteriales bacterium | reverse complement strand
GCCATTGTTGATTTCAATATGATCGAGGATGGTGATTTGGTAATGGTGTGCATTTCTGGGGGAAAAGATTCTTATACCCTTTTAAATATCCTTCAGAGCTTGCAAAAATATGCGCCGATTAAGTTTCGGATTCACGCAGTGAATCTTGACCAGAAACAGCCTGGATTCCCTGAGCATGTATTACCCCAATATTTAGAAGAATTACAAATTGATTACAAAATTATTGAACAGGATACATATTCAATAGTTAAGAAAAAGATACCGGAAGGGAAAACATATTGCGGGCTCTGCTCGAGATTGCGTCGTGGCATTCTGTATAACTACGCTGAATCTTTAGGAGCCGACAAAATTGCTCTGGGTCATCATCGTGACGATATAGTAGAAACACTTTTTCTTAATATGTTTTATGGGGGAAATCTCAGTGCAATGCCTCCAAAACTGTTGAGTGATGACAAACGTAATATAGTTATTCGGCCGCTTGCCTATTGCAAGGAATTGGAGATTGATCGTTATGCCAAACTTATGAACTTTCCGATCATTCCTTGTGACCTGTGTGGAAGCCAAAACCATCTTCAACGACAGTCTATCAAGTCTATGCTACGACAATGGGATAAAAAGAACCCAGGTCGAATAGAGTCAATATTTCGCAGTATTACCAACATTTCCCTCTCCCAGCTGGCAGATGTCGGTCTTTTTCCTTTCCGGGATCTGCATATAGAGCGAGAGTTTAAGCGCCGCCTGGATGTGGCAGAGCTCGTTTAGGTGTTTTACTGTCTACTTGGCGGTCTTAGTGGGATTCTAAGATCACAGTAAATAATGTTAATCCCTTATACCAAACTTTCGGAAGAAGCTCTCAGGGCCATAATTGAGGAATATATTACCCGTGAAGGAACAGAATATGGTGTAACAGAATATACATTTGAACAAAAAATAGAACAAATTCATCAGCAGTTACTGCAAGGAGAGATTAAGATAAACTTTGATACCGAGACAGAAACCTGCAATTTGTTTCCCATTAAGTAACCTCTGAGAGAATACCGGCGAATTTGAATAAAAAAGTAAAGCAAAGGGATGGCGTAGCGCTAAATCAAGAACTAGATGCAACGGGGTTATACTGTCCGGAGCCGGTAATGCTATTGCACAACAAAATTCGAGACTTAAGCCCTGGAGAATTTTTGAAATTAAGGGCCACCGATCCGTCAACAACTCGAGATATTCCAAAGTTTTGTCTTTATCTTGGACATGAATTACTAGAAACCGGGAAAAAAGATGAAGAGTACTTCTACATAATTAAAAAAAAACCTGACTAAAGGATACAGGTCAGTGAGTCATTCGCTAACTCCGGCCCCAGTCTACTTGATAGACGCTTCTATTTATATTTTCAGAGCCCATTTCTCCCCTTACATCGAGTGCCATGATGAAAATGGAAAAGATTTAAGTGCGTTGTATGGGTTTATGAGTTTCCTGTTTCAGTTTATGCGCCGTGTTCAGCCTAGTCATGTGGCCGTTGCCCACGATGCAAGTTTGTTTTGTGGATTCCGACACAAGCTCTGCGGAAATTATAAGTCGAACCGTGAATTACCCGATGAAAACCTTGCAATACAGTTAACAGGGTGTAGTGAGTTCTGTTCCATAATAGGGCTGGCATCTTTTGTGAGTAAAGTATACGAAGGAGACGATATTATAGGCACAATTGCGAATAGGGTTCGTGCAGAAAGCGATTGTGATGTCCACATTATTTCGCGCGATAAAGATCTTGTTCAATTGCTACAAAAAGAAGCTGATTGCTTATGGGACTATGGTAACAATCGTAAGCGATTCCGTGCTAACGTCGTAGACGAGTTCGGTATTTTCCCGGAACAGTTTCCAGATTATCTAGGGCTCAGTGGTGATTCGGTCGATTGCATTAGCGGTATTCCAGGGGTTGGACCGGTAAAAGCTAAGGAGCTATTGAATAGATTTACATCACTGGAAGCTATCTATGGGAATCTCGATAAAGTAAGAGATTTACCTATCCGCGGGGCTGGGCGCCTAACAGAGTTACTGAGGGAGCACTGTGAACTAGCGAAGCTAAGCAAAGTTCTAGCGACTATTATTTGCAATGTTGAGGATCCAGAAGAGTCATTTGGCCACGTCGTGTTAGAAGAGTTAAAGCCGGAACAAATGAATAAAGGTTTGTTTGGTGACTTTCTCAAGAATTACAAATTCAGGACGCGAGACCGGGAGCGGCTAATGACTTTAGCTCATCGAGTTAGCAAACAGTAAATTTCCTATGAAGATAGTTGCAGATACCAATTTGTATGGTGTGCAGACGACTTTTGAGAGAATCGGCGAGTTGGTTCTTGTTCCGGGACGAGAACTTAATAAGAGTCACTTGAAAGATGCGGAAGCCCTGTTAGTACGATCTATTACACGGGTAGACGCTGATCTTTTAGAAGCTTCCAGTATCAAATTTGTAGGTACGTTCACGAGTGGTGCCGACCACATTGATAATACTTATCTG
>JANXFM010000046.1 GCA_024959975.1 Flavobacteriales bacterium | reverse complement strand
CCGTTTCGTACTTGTTGTAATCAATCGACATAAACCTTAAAAATTTAGCCGCAAAGATACAAAAAGGGAATAAGGATACAGATTCTTGTTGTATGATTTGTCAGGGGGCATGTTACGCAGTAACAGAGAGGTCTTGTTAATTAATAATCACTAATTCTATCTGCTCCTAATACCTAGTACCTAATACCTAGTACTTAGCACCTAATTGGTGTAGAAATTCTTCTTGCTTTTCAGAGCCCATAATTTTTATTCCCATTTCAAGGCGAAAAAGATTTGTTTCAGTCAAAGACCTAAGTTCGCTTTCGCGCAACCTCATCCAATCTTTTTCCGTGGTAATTACACCTTCAAAGCTTTTACTTTTTTCAGCGATCAGCTGAATTTCTTTTTTGTTAAAATTGTGATGATCCTTAAAAGTCATCGCTTCAAATGGAAGGCCTATTTCTTTTAGGTAATTATGAATTGGGTTGGGATTTGCGATTCCAGTAATTAAGAGATAGGGCTTGTTGGTTTTTAATTCTATTTTTTCATCCGTACTATTCAGGAAACCTTTGTATTCGATTTGAGAAAAGAAAATTTTTGCGCAACCATAATTGGCAATTTTATTTTTAAAATCATTTTGTACTTCAACTGGTAAATGCTTTGGGCATTTTGTTACAATGATAATGTCTGCACGATCAGCTTCTTTCCGGGGCTCTCGCAGGGTGCCCGCAGGGACTGTAAAATCCGTGTAAAAGGGTTTGCTGTATTCCGTTAAAAGGATGTTTAGATCTCTTTGAACATATTGATGTTGAAAGCCATCATCTAAAATAACAACATCGGTTTTTTCCTTATGTTGCTCGAGATATTTCAGGGCTTTCGTTCGATCACCTTCCACGATCATTTTAAAATCTTTTCCTTCAAACCTTTTTAGTAGCTCCATAGGTTCGTCACCCAGATCATTGCTTGTGTGAAGTTGCGTGTTGCCTTCAATAAGCTTTTTGCTCTTTCTACCATATCCTCTACTGATAACCGCTTTATTCAGGCCATTCAGATTTTCTAATACAAATGCAACGTGAGGTGTTTTTCCGGTTCCCCCCATGCTTAAATTCCCAATACTTACAACAGGAATACTCGATTTGTATCGTTTTAACAAACCCCATTTAAAGGCTGCATTTCTAAAGGAAGTAATGATGTAATAAATCAATGCCAAAGGGCTTAATATGATTTTAAACAAGTTCATTTTCCGAAAATACACAATCTCTTGATGATTGCTATTGAAAAAAAACCATTATTTTGCTTAAAATTTTTCATATGAAACTTCGTGAACTTTGTACTAAATTAGAAGAATGGGCCCCTTTGGCTTACCAGGAGTCTTACGACAACAGTGGCTTGATTACAGGAGATCCTGAGCAAGAATTAAAAGGAGTTTTGGTGAGCTTAGATTGTCTTGAAAACGTCGTTGAAGAAGCCATAAAACGCAATTGTAATGTTATTGTTTCTCATCACCCTATTGTATTTAAAGGTTTAAAAAGTTTAACCGGTAAAAATTATGTAGAGCGTACCGTATTAAAGGCGATTAAAAATGACATTGCCTTGTATGCCATTCATACCAATTTGGATAATATTCATACAGGAGTGAGCAAAATGATGGCTGATCGATTAGGATTGCAAAACACAAAAGTGCTTGCTCCAAAAAATGGCTTGTTAAAAATGCTGGTAACCTACGTACCTGAAAATAGTGCAGAGAAGGTACGATCGGCACTATTTGCTGCGGGAGCAGGTTCATTGGGAGCGTACAGTGAATGTAATTTTTCTGTTGATGGAACAGGTACATTTAAAGGCTCTGAACTTTCGAACCCTACAATTGGAGTAAGAGGTGTTCGGGAACAAGTTTCAGAAGAACGTATTGAGTTGGTATTTCCGTCTTACATTGAGTCACGAGTAATCTCGACCTTGAAAAACACACACCCTTATGAAGAAGTTGCATACAGTATTGTTTCAATTGATAATGCAAATCAATTTGTAGGTTCGGGGATGATTGGAGAACTTCCCGAGCCGCTAAATGAGATGGAATTTCTAAAAAACTTAAAAGAAAAGCTTAAAACAGACTGTATTCGTCACACTTCATTGTTAAATAATAAAATAAAAAAAGTAGCTTTATGTGGAGGTGCAGGAAGCTCTCTGTTAAACGCCGCAAAGCAGTCCGATGCTGATGTTTTTATTACCGGAGATTTTAAATATCACGAGTTTTTTGATGCGGAAAATTCCATCTTAATAGCTGATATTGGGCATTATGAAAGTGAGCAATACACTATGGACCTGATTGCTGATTTTCTTCGCAAAAATTTTCCTAAATTTGCAGTTCATTTGTCGAAGGTAAATACCAATCCAATCAATTATTTGTAAGAGATGGCAAAAGCAAAACAAGCTACAGTTGAAGAAAAGCTAATCGCTTTGTACAAACTTCAATCCATAGACACGGAAATCGATAAGATTAAGATTTTACGTGGAGAATTACCTTTAGAGGTGCAAGATTTAGAAGACGAAATTGCAGGTTTGCAAACACGTGTTTCTAATATCAATGAAGAAATTTCTAATTTTGATACCTCTATTAAAGAGAAGGAATCTATGATGAAAGATTCTAAAGCTTTAATTAAGAAGTATGACGAGCAATTAAAGAACATTCGTAACAACAGAGAGTTTGATTCTTTGAATAAAGAAATTGAATTTCAAAATCTTGAAATTGAATTAGCTGAAAAGAGAGTTAAAGAAGCTAAGTCTTCTATTGTTGGGAAAATGGATGTGATTTCCGGTGCAAAAATGCGCCTGGATGATCGTGAGAATGATCTAAAGACGAAAAATTCTGAACTAGAGAGTATCATTGCTGAAACTCAAAAGGATGAACAGAAATTGGCTAAAGAATCTTCAACTGCTGAAAAAGTAATAGATGAACGATTGCTAAATGCCTACAAGCGTTTAAGAGGCAGTGTAAGAAATGGTCTTGCGGTAGTTCCGGTTCTCAGAGATGCTTGTGGAGGTTGTTTTAACACCGTTCCACCACAAAGGCAAATGGATATTGCGGCTCGTAAAAAAGTGATCGTTTGTGAATACTGCGGTCGTGTATTAGTAGATAAAGTAATGGCTGGCGTAGAGTAGTCATTTCAACCATAAAACAAAAAAAGGCTTCCGTTTGGAAGCCTTTTTTTGTTTCACCCCTCGGGGTTCACCACCAACCAATAACTACCAACCACCAACCAACATTAGAATTTAAATCCTGCAGACATTAATAATTGACTTTTTTCCGTATTGATACTTGCCGCAGGAGCTCCGTCGTAAATAAACAAATCTTCTTTGCTTACAGAATTAACAAGGGTTAGGTCAAAAAAGTATTGATTGATTTTTAAGCCCATTCCCATGGTTAAGTATTCTTTGCTTGCATCGTTGTAGTCGTTAGCAAAAGGACTTCCATAATAAGCATAACCACCTCTTAAACTTAGTTGAGGATGAATCCTTAGTTCTCCGCCTATTTTAAGGTTGGAAGTACTTTTGTAGTAGTCTTTTATGTTCTTGTTGGCCTCGCTGAAATCAGTGAAGTCTGAAGCAAGATTTGCTGTGGAGTAATTCAGATATTCGTGATCTACACTAACAATTGCTTTTTTATTGATGATAAACGATAAGCTGTTGATTATTTTAAAAGGCGTATTCAATTCATAATCAAAACTGCCTAAGTAAGATTCCGAATTAATAAGCTCAGCTTCATCGATAAAATCAGTACTCATACTTGCCCAATACTCCTCGTTTAATTCATAATACGTAGGCGTGTGTAATGCAAACCCATAGCGGATATTATCATCTAATTTGTAGATAAGACCCAATTTAAGATTGATTCCCGAGCCTATGACCTGTAGATTGGT
>JANXFM010000111.1 GCA_024959975.1 Flavobacteriales bacterium | reverse complement strand
CGTAGATATAGCCCCAAAATATTATGCACCACATCATCAGGAAATATTAGCAGGTTTACATGCTGTGGAAAATGCTAAGGTTGCATCACGTAAGGAAGCTGATGAGATTTTATCAGAACATTTTTCGCAAGTAGGTGTTCGTCAGTTCTTGTTAAAGAATTTGTATTGGAAGACCGAGGAAGAATTAAGCTTTAAGTTCAATTTGGAAGTTTTGTCGAAAGAAATCCAAAATATAGGAGAGGCACTTATAGATGATGGTGTATTTATTGAGCCTACACTCTTTATTGATGGGGAAGCTTCAAACTATATTAATTCAGAAGATCAAGAACTCATAGAAAAACATTTTCCGGATTCTGAAATTGTTGAAATTGTTAATGCAGGACACTGGGTGCATGCTGAAAACCCTAAAGACTTTTTTGAAGAGGTAAGTCGCTTTTTGATTTATTAGTAATCAGTAATCCATTTGAAATACTTCATTTGGATCGGTAAGCAAATTCCATTTAGCTCTGGAAGCTGATAACTGATCACTTTTTTTATCAATATCCCATTTTTGTTCTTACTCTGTCTAAAACTCCACGAGCTATAATTCTAGCTTTTTCGGCTCCTTTTTGAAGTTCTTTTTCAATGAGTTCTTTGCTGTCCATTAATTCATTAAAACGAGTTCTTTCTGTTGTGTATTTGTCGATGATTAACTCGTATAAGGCCTGTTTTGCATGTCCATAGCCATAGTTCCCACCTTTGTAATTGGTTTCCATTTCAGCTGTTTGTTCATCAGAAGCCAATAATTTATAAAGCCTGAACACATTACAATTGGTAGTTTCTTTTGGGTCTTCCATCTGAGTTGAATCTGTTTGAATCCCCATAATTTGTTTTCGTAGCTTCTTATCCGGCAAAAATATGTTGATGAAGTTGTTGTAAGATTTACTCATTTTTTGTCCGTCGGTACCCGGAATGATCATGACGCGTTCATCGATGTGTGATTCGGGCTCAATTAGTGTTTCTCCATAAGTATGGTTGAAAGCCCCCGCAATATCTCGAGTCATTTCTAAGTGTTGTTTTTGATCTTTTCCTACAGGCACAAGTTCAGCATCATAAAGTAAAATGTCGGCTGCCATAAGGACAGGGTAGGTGAATAAACCTGCATTTACATTATGGAGTTTACTAGCTTTATCCTTAAACGAATGAGCATTTGCCAACATAGGATATGGGCTAATACAGTTTAAATACCACATTAATTCGCATACTTCCGGAATATCAGATTGACGGTAGAAAAGGTTGTTGTCTGTATTAAATCCAAAGGCTAACCAGGCGGCAGCTGTAGCATAGGTGTTTTCTTTTAATAAGTTTGCATCGCGAACGGTTGTTAAAGAGTGCATATCTGCAATGAAAAATAAAGATTCGTTTTTAGGATCTTTAGATAATTCGATTGCCGGAATAATAGCTCCCAATAGGTTCCCGAGGTGTGGGACACCACTACTTTGAATTCCTGTAAGTATTCTTGCCATTTTTTTTTACTTAATGTCTTAGACTGTAAAAATAGAAAAGGCTTTGACATCTTTCTAATTCCTATTCGTTAAAAGTTTATATTTTTGTCCAGTGAAAATACTTTACAACTTTGTGCAGATAGTTTGGCGAATATGGTTTGCTATGATCGTATTCTTTGGTCTTATTTTATTTTTCCCTTTTTTATGGGCTCTATTATTGAATAAGAAATGGTATAACACCTTTCATTTTATGTGTAAAATGTGGTCGCGTTTTATCCTGATGTGTTCCGGTTTTAGTTTAGAGGTGGAGTTTGAAGAAGATTTAGATCCATCAAAGCCTTATATTATTTGCCCTAATCATGTTTCTTATATAGATATACCTGTTACCTTTGCGGTAATGCCCGGAGTTTTTGTTTTTATAGGAAAAAAGTCACTATCTAAAATCCCATTATTTGGTTGGGTATATAAAAAGACGATGATCTTAGTGGATCGCTCGAATAATAGAAGTTCGTATAATGCATACAAACATGCTTCGAATCGTATTGCCAATGGGATAGGAATTGCAATTTACCCCGAAGGTGGGATTCCTTCTTTTGAAACTAAATTAAATCGATTTAAGTCGGGAGCATTTAGAATGGCTATAGAGCAGGGTGTCGACTTAGTTCCGGTAACTTTTGCAGATAACAAGAAAAGATTTCCCTGTGGGCATTTAGGTGGTAAACCGGGGAAATTACGTGTATATGTTCATAAACCAATCGTAGCAGGCACCTACAACTTAGAAAGCTTGCAGGAGTTTAAAAGTGATGTTCACGCTATTATAGACAATAAATTAACAGATTATGAAAGTAGATGATAAGTTAGTTGAGCATTTAGCTCATTTATCACGATTAGAGTTTGATGATGTTTCTAAGGAAAAAATGAAATTTGATTTCGAAAAGATCTTAGATTTTGTTGCCAAGCTAGATGAAGTGGATACTAAAGGTGTTGAGCCTCTCGTGTATATGAGTGCTGAGACGAATGTTTTACGCGAGGATAAAGTAAAAGGTGAGGTGTCTCAGAAAGATGCTTTGCAAAATGCACCTAAAAAAGATACCGATTATATTCGCATCCCTAAGGTCATTAAGAATTAAGCGAACTTAGCCATAACATATTGAAGTATAGACATTTATGATTTGCACGGTAAGTTATTATTCGTTATATTCGTTTATAGCCAAATGATGTATATTGAGGGGAAGCAATTAATTTATTTGGTTTAATAAATCAAAGTGAAAACAGCTATCATTGATAGCTGTTTTTTTATGAGCGTTTTTGACTGAAGAATTTTTGCATTAACTCTGCACATTCTGTTTCTAATACACCGGTTTCCACCTTGGTTTTTGGGTGGGTGAGTTTTACACCCAATTTACTTGCACCACGTTTTTCGTCTTTAGCGCCGAAAACTATTTTGTCTAATTGGGTCCAGTATGAAGCTCCGGAACACATCACACAAGGTTCTATGGTAACATATAAAGTGCATTGATGAAGATATTTTCCACCTAGGAATTCTGCAGCTGAAGTAAAAGCTTGCATTTCGGCATGGGCGGTAACATCATTTAATCGTTCGGTAAGGTTATGGGCACGGGCTATTACTCTTCCGTCAGAAACAATTACAGCTCCAATAGGCACTTCGTCTATCTCAAAGGCTTTTTGGGCTTCTTTAAGGGCTTCTTTCATGAAATGTTCATCCGATTTATTTTGAATCATAGCGTATTATTTGTTGCAAATCTAGCTATTATTGTAGTACAAGCTAGTTTTGGCCATTATTTGTATTAGCCTGAAGTTTGTAGTAGGTTAAGCTTTATAGTAATATCTCCGTATCTATTTCTATCTTTGCAGAAATTTTGAACATGTCTAAAAAGAATTTTAGGTCAGAGAAAAGAGTAGGAAAAAGGAAAGCCTACAAAGAAGATGAGCGCCAAAAAGCAGCTGATCAGAAGAATCGTCACTTTGATTCTGAAAAGCGTCGTGAGGATCGCAGACGAGCAGCTGAGAATAAAAAAGGGGATTCAAAATTTGTAAAAAAGCGTACCAATACCTCATTCAGTAAAGCAAAAGAGGATAGTATTCCGGACGACAAAATGCGTATCAATAAGTTTTTAGCTCAAGGCGGGACTTGTTCTCGTAGAGAGGCTGAAAAGTACGTTACTGCCGGAGCTGTTACTATTAATGGAAAGGTAGTTACAGATTTAAGTTATAGAGTAGCACCTTCGGATCTTGTGAAGTTTAACGGGCAAACGATTCGGGGAGAGAAGAAGAAATATGTTCTTTTAAATAAGCCTAAGGATTTCATTACCACAACTTCGGATGATAGAGGGCGTAAAACAGTTATGCAGTTGGTAGAGAATGCATGTTCTGAAAGAATTTATCCAGTAGGAAGGCTGGATAGAAATACGACAGGTTTATTGCTGTTTACCAATGATGGTGATCTAGCAAAAAAACTTGTTCATCCAAAGCATGGTGTTCGCAAAATTTATCATGTTACTCTAGATAAAAAATTAGCAAAACATCATCTTAATGCCATTGTAAACGGTATAAGCTTAGACGATGGTCCTGCTCCGGTAGATCAGGTGTCTTATATTGAAGGATCTCCTCACAATCAGGTAGGGATAGAATTACACATTGGACGTAATAGGATTGTCCGTAGAATATTCGAAAGTCTAGGCTACGAAATTATGCACCTAGACCGTGTAGTTTTTGGAAATCTTACCAAAAAAGATGTGAAGCGAGGTTCCTGGAAACATCTTGATAAAAAAGAGCTTGAACTTCTACGCATGTTATAGCCGATAATTTTAGTATTTTCACATTTGTCAGATATAAAAGCAGATGCTTCATTGCATACTTTTGTGTTATGTGAAAATGCCAGGTCGCAATAATGCTAGACGATTTTCGTTTTTGAATAATGATCTCGAACTTTAAAATAAAGAAAATAAGTAAACGGCTTTTAATGCTTTGTGCACTCATCATAGGAGTGGCTATTTTGTGGTTCACCAATAGTTTGGTAGATGATTTAAGTAGGGAAGAGCGTACGAAAGTAAAGATTTGGGCTGCAGCTACAGAGCAAACCACCAATATAGATAATCTTGATGAGGATATCAGTTTTGTTTTTGAGGTAATCAATCACAATAAAACGATTCCTGTCATATTAACAGATAATCAGGGGAAAATTCTTTACGATAAGAATTTTCCGGTCAAAAAGACTCAAAACAAAGACTATTTAGAAAATCAGCTTCGTTTGATGCAAGAAAATCATGAGCCTATTGTTTTTGAATACGCTGATGGTAAACGCAATAAAATTTATTACAAGGATTCCATTTTACTTACGCGCTTAAAATACTTTCCATATGTGATTTTAATCGTAGTAAGCTTGTTTATCATTATTGGTTATTTAGCTTTTAGTGCTTCTCGAAAGTCCGAGCAAAATAAGATATGGGCGGGCATGGCTCGTGAAACAGCACATCAGATTGGCACCCCTCTATCGTCTTTAATGGGTTGGGTAGCATTGTTACAAGATAAAGAGGGCAATGATGACATTGTCCTAGAAATGAATAAAGATATTTTAAGGCTTCAAATGATTACGGAACGATTTTCTAAAATTGGATCGCAACCCGAACTTCATTCACAAGACATAAATAAAGTGGTTCAGCGTTCTTTTTACTATATGAAAGATCGTAGTTCTGCAAAGATTAATTTTCGGCTGGATATTGGCGAAAAAGCAACTTATAGTGGGTTAAATACTCAGTTGTTCGGCTGGGTAATTGAAAATATCATGCGAAATGCGATTGATGCAATTCAGGGAAAAGGAGAGATTAAAGTAGAAGTAAAAGAACAGGGTAAAAGAACTTTTGTTGATATAAGCGATACCGGTAAGGGAATAAAATCTACCCAATTAAAGACTGTTTTTGAACCCGGATATACGACGAAACAACGTGGTTGGGGATTGGGCTTATCTTTGGTTAAACGCATTGTAGAGGATTATCACAAAGGCCAGGTTTTTATTTTACATTCTGAACCGGGTAAAGGAACGACTTTTAGAATAAGTCTTGCAAAGAATTAATGGCAGGAATTTATTTACACATACCATTTTGCAAACAGGCTTGTAATTATTGCGATTTTCATTTTTCGACTTCCATGAAAATGAAAGCTGATTTTGTGAGGGCTATAATTCAAGAAATAGAATTGCGTAAGGAGGTTTTTGCCAATGAACCTATTTCCAGTGTTTATTTTGGCGGAGGAACCCCTTCTTTATTGTCTAAGGAAGAACTCGATATAATTTTTGAAAAGTTGTATAAAAGCTTTACGATTGATGCAGACGCAGAAATTACCTTAGAGGCAAATCCTGACGACCTTACTTTTAAAAAGATATCGGAACTCAAAGCCAGCCCAATAAACAGACTTAGTATAGGAGTACAGTCATTTCGAGATGAAGATCTGCGTTTTATGAACAGAGCTCATCGTGCAAAAGAGGCATTAAAGTCCATAAAAATGACTCAGAATGCAGGCTTTCAAAATCTTACTATCGATTTGATCTACGGAACACCGGGCATGAGTAATGAAGATTGGTTGCAGAATTTAAAAACAAGTTTCGATTTAAATATTCCACACATATCCTCTTATGCTCTAACAGTAGAAGAAAAAACAGCATTACATCATCAAATTTTAACGAATAAAGTAGCTCCTGTTTCTGAGCAACAGAGTGCTATACAATTTGAGCTTTTGATGACAGAAATGAGTAAGAATGGCTATGAACAATATGAGATCTCTAATTTTTGCAAACCCAATGGGTATAGTAGGCACAATAGCTCTTATTGGAAAAAAGATAATTATTTGGGTTTAGGCCCCTCTGCTCATTCTTTTCTTGGAAATTCTAGATTGTGGAACGTTTCTAACAATGTGGAATATATAAAAGCATTAGCACAAGGTAAATTATCTTTAGAAGAAGAAGTTTTAAGTCAGAGAGATAGATATAATGAATATGTAATGACTTCTTTGAGAACGAAGTGGGGGTGTAATATTCATCAAATTGAAAACAATCACTCAACTGCTTTTGTCACCTATTTTAAAGCAGAAATTCAAGCGCATCTCACCAATGGAAACGTCATCGAAAAGGAAGGGATTTATACCCTTTCCAACTCAGGGAAGTTACTTGCCGACAGAATTACTTCAGATCTATTTTTCCTTGAATAAACTCTGAACCTTAATGTTTAACCGGTAAACTAATTGTAAATGTTGTACCCTTTCCCTGCTCAGATTCTACCTCAATAGTACCCTTATGGTTTTCAATAATGCGTTTACATATAGTCATGCCTAATCCTGTACCTTTACCTTGGCTTTTTGTGGTATAAAATTTTTCAAATAATCTTTCCTTTGTTTTTGTTGACATTCCTATTCCACTATCCTTAAATTCAATGATGATCTTATTGTTTTTTAGGCTCGTTTTAATAAATAAAAACTCGTTCTTGAGTTCCGGTTTTTCCTGAATAGCTTCAAGGGCATTTTCTATTAAGTTGGTAAAAACCTCATTAAGTTTTCCCCTATAACTGTTAATAATAGGAATGTTCCCAAATTCTGTATACAATTGAAGGTTGTTATTAAAGGCTGTCTCTGCCATCGTAAGTGTATTTTTTATACTCTCATTTACATCTACTTTGAGTTTTATTGTTTCTTGAGACTTCCCTAATACACTTAAATTATTAGTGACTTCATGGACTCGATCTACAGCTTTTTTAATCCTGATCAGGCACCTTGATAATTCTTTGATGGTTAACTCAACACCTATTTCATCTTCATAGGATTGGATCTTTTTATAAATGGGTTGATTTTTAAGAGACGGGATTTGTTGGTATAAACCGATTAAGTGAATAATGTACTTAACACTTTTATCTAAAATACTCGTTGAGCTAGAAACTAAATTAACAGGGTTATTTATTTCGTGAGCTATTTCCGAAGCATTCTCACTAAATTGAACTAAAGTCTCTGATTTGTTCAGCTTTTCATTTAATAATTTAATTTCATGCCTAAAATTGTTATTATTAATTTTTAGTTGCTGATTTTCTTTCTCCATTTGTTCATTTTGTCCTGTTGGATTACAACATTCATTTTTTTTGCTAATGAGGTCCATCATTTTATTTATTTTTTCTTTTTTTGATTGGAATAATTAGTCGTATGGTAGTTCCTTTTCCAACTTTTGTATCCACTTCAACATGTCCGTCATGAGTAGTTATGGTTGATTTTACAATGGTTAGACTTGTTCCACTTTTTTGAGCACCCTTTGTTGTAAAATAGAGGTCAAATGCCTTTTCTTTTATTTCTTCCGTCATGCCTGTTCCATTGTCGGTGAAAGAAATAATAATACGCCCTTCCAATAATTCTGTTTTTATGGAGATTATGCCTTCTTTTTCAGGCATATCTTTTTCTTTTATGGCTTCTATTGAATTTTGCAAAAGGCTTTTGAAACAATCATTCATCATTTGGGCATTACAGATCAGAGGT
>JANXFM010000146.1 GCA_024959975.1 Flavobacteriales bacterium | reverse complement strand
GGAATGGAAATAACATCTGATACCGATGAAATAGTCAGGGTGTACAAGCCTGAAGGTAAAAACTGAACATCTACCTCAATCAAGTCGCTGGGCTGAACACTTTGGATGGTTTTATGGAACACCAATGAACCTATCACACTTGACACCACCAATTGTAATTGAGGATATGCCTTATGACTTACAATCGTCATTTGATCGATTACGGGATTTGGATACACACTCAATTCTAACGAATTGACTTCAATCAGATGGACATATTCACAAGAACCATCATCCTCAACGGCAAAAGAAAGGTAATTCATAGCAGCAGCATCTGTGCACCCTTCACAAATTCCATCGTCGTTAGCATCGTGATCTACAAGAGTTCCCGTACCATCTGTTTCGCCGGAACAGCTTTCACAAAGTTGGAGGTTGGCATAAACACACGTTCCTACTTCTGTTGCGTTTGCATGATAATTACAAGCCATAGGCTCTACACAACCAACGATTTCCAGTTCGTCACAAACGCCATCGGTATCACTATCATTAAGACAGTTGTTATCGCAATCGTAATATTCTGCAGGATATTCGCAACTTCCGTCATCTTCGGTAGCTACAGCGTCGTAATTACAAGCTAGTTCATCTGTGCATCCTTCAATGATACTAGAGCACTCATACATCATTATTCCCGATGAAATTTGAACAAATCCATTTGTAGCATAGGTAATAGTGCTTGTATTTAACAGAAAAAGATTAACCCCATCAATAATTTTGAGCGTAATGGTTTCACCTTCAAGAGCCCCATCAATAATTTCAGGAGTGTAGATATCATCACCCCAAATAACTACAGATTGCATTCCATTAATTAAACTATCCGGAGCAATACAAACCGATCCAACTACGAGATCATCGCTTGCAAGGGCAACAACGTAAGGAGTTGTGCTATTAAGATTAAGAGGGGCTAAAAAAGAAGACTGCAGTAATACCGTTAAATTAACTCCTGTATTCTGATTTGTATTGAGAACCGGAAGTTCACAATTCTGAGCTAAAAGACCTGTATTAAGCGTCAAATAAAATATGTACAAAAACTTCTTCATTCTTTCCTTTTTAACAATAATGCAATTTAAAGGATTTTAAAGTTGAATACAACGACAGCACGAAAAACTATCTTAACATAAATTTGTTTAAGCAGCTCTCCCCTTCGACTACGCTCAGGAACCACCCTTCGACAGGATTTCCTACCTCTGGTAGGCCTACCTGCGGTAGGCAGGCTCAGGATAATTCCCCCCTTAAGGGGGGCTCGGGGGGGTGTTCATTAAATTGTATGAATCACTTTTACACCCCTGCAGTCCCCTCAAGGGGACAATTCCCAACAACTTTTAACTTTTCTCATCACTCATCACCCATTATCAATTAATCATGATTCTCCGACCTAACAATTAGTCATTAATCATTATTAATT
Organism: Flavobacteriales bacterium; assembly: GCA_024959975.1. Lineage (GTDB taxonomy): Bacteria > Bacteroidota > Bacteroidia > Flavobacteriales > UBA7430 > JANXFM01. The sequence continues at coordinate 2,389 of JANXFM010000146.1, read as the reverse complement.
AGTCATTAACAACTAGTGATCTTTTTAACAAATGTGTGACAAGCCTCCTGCGGCGATGTGTTTTCACGAAGGTGTTTGATGAAAGCACTTCCTATGATACCTCCCTGAGCATGCTCATTCACAAGAGCAAGATCTTCAGAAGTGCTGATGTTAAATCCTACAAGCACCGGATGTTGCAATCCCAGATTTTTTAACCCGGACAAGTAGGTACTCCCCTCATTAATTCCTGTTGACTTTCCAGTCGTACTTGAACTACTTACTGCATAGATGAAGGTACTACTTAGCTCATCAATAAATTTTAAACGCTCTCGGCTGGTCTGTGGAGTAATTAAGAAAATAGGACTTAACCCATACTTTTGAAACATCTTCTCATAAGATGATTGATACAATTCCAATGGTAAATCGGGAATGATAATTCCATCGACACCCACTTTTTGACATTGCTCACAAAAATGCTCCAATCCGTATTTGAAAACGGGATTGAAATAAGTCATCACAATTTTAGGAATATTTTTGTTGCATTGTTTTAACTGCTCAAATATCAGATCAATCGTAATTCCATTTTTCAAAGCAACTGCGTTACTTTGCTGAATCGTTTCCCCATCTGCAATAGGATCAGAATAAGGAATTCCGATCTCCACCATATCTACGCCGGCATCGTGCAAAGCATTTACAATGGTCGGCAGATCATTCAACTGTGGGTAACCTGCTGTACAATAGATGTTCAGAAGACCCTCTTTTTTTGTTTCTAATACCTTTTTTAACGTACTCATCAGGTCGCTGCGTTTATGTAAGTGCTCATGTCCTTATCACCACGACCACTAAGGTTAATCACAATTTTATCTGTCGAATTGAAAGTCATTTTCTCAAGGTAAGCCAAAGCATGAGAAGATTCTAATGCAGGAATGATCCCTTCTAATTGCATGAGCCTGTTCGCAGCATCCAGGGCTTCCTGATCGGTAACATTGGAATAAAGAACTCGTTTGCAATCATGTAAATGAGCGTGTAAAGGTCCAATTCCCGGATAATCCAGTCCTGCAGAAATACTATGAGGCTCGATAACCTGACCATCACTCGTTTGCATCAGATAACTCATAGAAGCGTGAAGCACTCCACGACTTCCCAAAGCAAGTGTGGCTGCAGACTTATCTGTTTTAACACCTAAACCTCCTGCTTCTACCCCGATAAGATCTACTGTTTCGTCTTCCAGAAAATGATAAAAAGCTCCAATGGCATTACTACCACCACCCACACAGGCAACAACATGTGTAGGTAATCCATCCATTTGATTTTTTATCTCCTCAGAAATAATGGCTTGCAACTGTGTCACCAGATCCGGATAAGGGTCTGGCCCAACAACAGAACCAATAATGTAATGGGTATCATCCTGATTATTTATCCAATCACGAATGGCTTCATTCGTAGCATCTTTTAGCGTTTTACTTCCACTGTGAACAGGGCGAACTTCAGCACCCAACATTTTCATACGAGACACATTAGGGGCTTGACGTTCAATATCTTTTGCGCCCATGTAAACAATACATTCTAAGCCCTTCAAAGCACAGGCTGTTGCCGTGGCTACCCCATGCTGACCGGCTCCTGTTTCAGCAATAATTCGCGACTTGTTTAGTCGTTGTGCCAAAAGCACCTGCCCTAGGGTATTATTGATCTTATGCGCTCCGGTATGACATAAATCTTCACGTTTTAGATAAATATTGGCACCATAATGTTCACTTAGTCGCTTGGCAAAATACAAAGGAGTAGGTCTGCCGACATAATCCTTTAGTAAGCTGGAAAGCTCCTTTTTAAACGCATCATCGTTAAGTATTTTCCGATAAGAACTTTTTAATTCCTGGATATTTGGGTGCAACATTTCAGGAATGAAAGCACCTCCAAAATCGCCATAAAATCCTTGTTCGTCTACATCATATTTCATCCTTCTCTGGTTTTAAGTATGAGTTCTTTTACCTTATTCACATCCTTATTCCCTGGAGAAATTTCGACGCGACTATTCACATCGATTCCCATGAGCTGAGGAATTTGTAAGGCTTTTATTTTTATTAGGTCTTCAGCAGAAATACCTCCACTTAATAGAAAGGGAATTTCTGATGTGTATGAATTAAGCAGGCTCCAGTCAAAATGCTTCCCACTGCCTCCATACCCTTTGGTTTTGGTATCAAAAAGCAAGAGATCAGAACAATTTTCATAAGGCTCTGTCTGCAACAGATCAAACGTTTCATCCATGTGAAAAACCTTAATTACAGAGATGCCGCCTGCCTGTATCTGTGCACAATACTCAGGAGTTTCTTTTCCATGTAACTGTGCGTATGACAAGCCAAAACTTTTGCAGATATCCAGAACCTTTTCAGATTCTTCATCTACGAAAACC
>JANXFM010000180.1 GCA_024959975.1 Flavobacteriales bacterium | reverse complement strand
CTTCATTCACTTTATCAATAATTTTCTGCCCAATATACTTACGAACTATATCGGCCACTTCTTTGTGCAAATCACTTTCTTTTATTGTGTAAATATTTTCTTCTGCAAGCAAAATAGCATACACAACCCACCAACCAACATCAGGTTTTATAGCTTGATCAAAATGAGGATGATGAGCAGCTTGCATTGCAGCCTTATTAGCACATATCGTATCTTCACAAACTTCGTCTTTTAGAACACATCTTTTCCAGACATCATGCAAACTTTCTTCGGTATCCAGACCTTCGCCATAAGCTATGGCCACATCTACAGCTTGTTTAAAAACATCATCGGTCATTCGATCCTTCACCATTTGAGCACAATGACCTCTCACGAGAGCTAAAGACCGATGATCTACATGTAATCTCGCAGCCAACAAAAGCAACCAATCACCTCGAGGACAATCGCGAACTACTTCCTCAATACTTCTATCTCCCACCCAAACTCTCTCCTGTGCCGGAAACCCACAATACTCACGAAGCCTTTTACACTGCTTAGTCAATTCTATCATCCCATTATTGTTTAATTACACAATTAAATTTACATAGATTAAATTACATAATCTACTACTTAAATGCAAGTAAATAAACTTATTTAACAAATAATAAGACTCAAATAAAATCTGGAGTTCGGGTTGTTTCTAGTTTTTAAAAACTTTAAAACTAAAATCTCTTTCTTTTAATTGACCTGAAATAATGTAGGTACCTGTTGACAAATGTTCCAGGTTTTTCAAAGTAATTATATTTTTAGATGCCGACTCAATATGTGTTTCAACAAGTTTCCCCTCAATATCATATATTCTTATAGTGACGGCTTCTTCAACAGCTTCATCTAAACGAATATTAAATGCATCATCAATAGGGTTGGGGTAATACATCAGACCTAGATCATTATCGATCTGTGTAGTTGACAAGCCAGACTCTTGATACAATCTTACATAATCAATTTGTAAAGAGCTTTGCTCGAAATAAGGGGAAATATCAGCGGCAACAGAAATATTTAATATTAAATACTGTTCTGCATCAAAAGGCCAGGTACTGCTATTTTTAACAGGAGGATTATAAGTGTAATGTACTATATCATCAACACTGAACACTAACCTTTCCTCATTCCACTCCAGCGCATAAACATGAAATTCATCAGATACTGTTGGTATGATTCGACCACCATTATTAATAGTACCACCATAGCTTGATGGTGTATGGGTGGCACTTTGAATGTAATTTTGATTACTGCCCCAGTGTTCCATAATGTCAATTTCACCGCAGGCAGGCCAGGAAGTTTTTCCATATCCCTCATTCGTCCAATAACCTCCAGGTTCGTAAATATTTTTACCCAACATCCAAATTGCAGGCCATGTACCTACTCCGGATGGCATTTTAGCACGAATTTCTATTTTCCCATATTTAAAGGCAAACTTCGAATTTAATCTGGCAGAAGTATATTCTTTGGTGTGCCCCTGATCTGTAAAGGTCTCTTTTTTTGCAACAATATTTAGCACACCATCTTCCACAAAAGAATTTTCAATTCGATCCGTATGATGCTGCACTTCTCCATTATACCAGCTATAACCAGTAGGAAGTAGGGTTTGATGAAACCAATTCCCCGAATTGATCGCTCCGTCTGTATCGAACTCATCCGACCAAACCAACTGGTCAAAAACAGGAGGAGTCCAAACAATGATCCCATCGTAATAAAAATCATCAACATAAGCCAAAACTTGGTCGTAATTATCTTCTCCATTTAACTGAATAACAAGTCTGTTAAAATCTGTTCGTTGAGTTGGAGCCGGTGAATCGGCATTTGAATTCATGTAATTATCATTTTCAAAATCAAACGTAACTGTCTGCCACTCATCCATACTTATCGGTTTAACAATTTCAGATTGTGTATTCCAGGGTTCCTGCAGTGTACCGTCTTGAAGTTTTAAAGAGATCTGATTGGGCTGGCTTCCCGTTAAACCACTTGAAGGAATATAAATTTTCAATGAAAAAGTATGATGTGTAGACAAATCAAAATTATTATCAACATCAAATCTTACATTGGCGTACTGCGAAACACCATGATCATAATATTCTAAAACAGTTTCAGAAGTATTCATCCCCAGTCGAACAGGATTCATAAGACTTGTGTTAATACCACAATTATCTCCAGACCATGTAACGGTTCCGGTTCCTTCAAAATTATCTTGAATAATGGTTTCGACTGTTTGTGCTTTAGTCGTGATTGCTGAAGATAGCAATATTGCTAATGAAAATAATAAACAACGCATACTTGAGGGGGTTAGTTAAAGTTATTTTTAAAATCTAAGCTTACCCAGCTATAGGCCTAAACTTTGAAATTATTTTGCAAAAATTTGCAAAAACAATGCCATAAAATAAAAGATGTATTTCCCGAAAGCATTTGAAGAAGAAATATCCAACTGAATAGCTAATATTCTTATTTAAGAGAATCATAAATCGGCGCAATTCAACTTTTTTTAATATTATTTTAAATCTCATACAAAAAAGTTAACCTTCTTTTAAAAAACATGATTTAAATCCACAATAAATATCATTTAAATTTACTAGTTTTGCGCCTGATTCCTGTTGACCTTGTACGAAATCGGCCAAACGGAGTTTTAATGAAAAATCCTTGCAAAGCTTTAAAGTTTAACCCGGGATGATTTGTTTTACACCAACCGAGAGCAAGGTATTACAGTGTATTCTGTAACATTTATTTTTGTTTCGAAAATTTTTTAGACTATGGAAAGTATACTAGTTGGATTGATCATATTACTTTCAGTAATTGTTTTAGTACAGTTATTAAGGGTAAACGAATTGATTTCAGAAGTAAAGAATGAAGACCCTAATGAAATCACTGAAAAAGACAATAACACGCAAGGGATCTTAACTTTTTTAATTGTGGGAGTTCTTTTCTTGGCATTTGTTCTATGGCAATTTAAATATTGGGGCATTCACATTTTACCACCGGCCAGTTCATTGCATGGAGCTACGATTGACACCCTTATGAACGTCACTTTGGGTCTCATTATCTTTGTGTTTTTCTTAACACAGCCTGTACTTGCATGGTTTTCGTTCAAATACAGAGGACTTAAAAACTCAGCGGCTTATTACTACCCACACAACAACAAATTGGAAGTAATCTGGACCGTGGTACCTACACTAGTTCTTACGCCACTTATTATTTATGGATTAAATGTATGGAACGATATAACAAATGCAGACACAACAAACTCTAAAGTTATTGAGCTCTACGCAAAACAATTTAACTGGACGGCAAGATACGCCGGAGAAGACAATTCTTTAGGTAAAGCAAACTACAAACTAGTTAAGGGTCTAAACGAATTAGGGGTAGACATGGAAGATGAAAATGCCGGAGACGACATCATCACAAGAGAAGTTCATTTGGTTATCGACCAACCCGTACTGTTAAAAATGCGTTCACAAGATGTAATTCACTCTGCTTTTTTACCTCACTTTAGAGTACAAATGAACTGTGTACCGGGTATGACCACTCAATTTGGCTTTACTCCAACACAAACCACTGCCGAGATGAAAGAGCAGGAAGGTGAAGATTTCGAATTCGTCCTCTTGTGTAACAAAATTTGTGGCGCAGCTCACTACAACATGAAAATGAAATTCATTGTTGAAAGTCAGGAAGAGTATGACACTTGGATGGCCTCTCAAAAAACACTAAAGAATACATTAACACTAAACTAGTCTAACATGTCAGAGCATCATAAAGAAACTTTCCTAACGAAATACATCTTTAGTTTAGACCATAAGATGATCGCAAAGCAATTCCTAATTACAGGAATGTTTATGGGAGTGGTAGGAATGACAATGTCCATATTATTCCGATTGCAGTTATCAAATCCGGGTGAATCCTTTGCTGTACTGGAATTTTTCTTAGGCGAAAAGTGGGCTCCGGGTGGAGTCCTTGACCCAAACATGTATTTATCTCTTGTTACCATGCACGGTACAATATTGGTGTTCTGGGTACTTACTGCCGGATTAACTGGGACCTTTGCTAACTTCCTTATACCGCTACAAATTGGAGCAAGAGATATGGCTTCAGGCTTTATGAACATGCTCTCATACTGGTTCTTTTTTGCAGCAACACTGGTTTTAATGTATTCACTATTTGTAGAATCAGGCCCGGCGGCTGCAGGATGGACAATTTACCCGCCATTATCAGCACTACCTCAGGCAATTCCCGGCTCAGGTTTGGGGCAAGACTTATGGTTGATCGCCATAACTTTATTTGTTGTATCCTCTCTACTAGGGGGTCTAAACTATATTGTTACGATCCTTAACCTACGTACCAAAGGAATGTCCATGTCAAGATTACCTCTTACCATTTGGGCTTTATTGATTGTTGCCATTTTAGGGGTTTTATCATTCCCGGTTCTATTATCTTGTGCTTTATTATTAATTTTTGATCGAAGTTTTGGTACCTCTTTTTACTTATCAGACATCATCATCAATGGTGAAGCGCTTCACAATACGGGTGGTTCGCCAATCTTATTTGAGCACCTGTTCTGGTTCTTAGGACACCCTGAGGTGTATATCATTTTGTTGCCGGCTCTTGGTATCGTTTCGGAAGTGATATCGGTAAATTCGAGAAAACCGATTTTTGGTTATAAAGCCATGGTTGGTGCTTTGATCGTTATTGCATTTTTATCTTTTGTCGTTTGGGGACACCATATGTTTATTACAGGAATGGATCCATTCTTAGGTTCGGTATTTACATTTACAACCTTACTTATTGCCATTCCTTCTGCCGTAAAAGTATTTAACTATTTAGCCACGCTTTGGAGGGCAAATATTCGTTTTACTCCGGCTATGTTGTTTGCAATCGCCTTTGTATCTACATTTATCACAGGTGGATTAACAGGATTAATTCTTGGAGATTCTGCACTCGACATCAATATACATGACACCTATTTTGTTGTTGGACACTTCCATATCGTAATGGGTGTATCAGCAATTTACGGAATGCTTGCCGGGGTGTATCATTGGTTCCCTAAAATGTACGGTCGTATGATGAATAAAAAATTGGGGTATTTCCATTTTTGGGTCACATTTATCTCTGCTTATGGTGTGTTTTTCCCAATGCACTTCTTAGGTTTAGCAGGACTGCCAAGAAGATACTATACCAATAGCGCATTCCCTATGTTTGACGGACTTACAGATATTAATGAAGTCATTACCTTCTTTGCCATCATCGGAGGTCTTGTTCAATTATTGTTTATCTTTAATTTCTTCTATAGTATTTTTAAAGGAACAAAGGCCTCAGAAAATCCATGGAAATCAAATACTTTGGAATGGACTACACCAGTCGAAAGAATTCACGGAAACTGGCCTGGAGAAATTCCTTCTGTTGAACGCTGGCCTTACGATTACTCTAAACCGGGTGCTGATGAGGACTTTATTCCGCAAAATGTACCGCTAAAAGAAGGTGAAACAGAACACTAATTTGTAATGCAATTGACTCTTAAAAAAAATAAAACATCAAAACAACTACTTTGGATCGGCATCGTAAGTATAGTTATGTTTTTTGCCGGACTTACATCTGCTTATATTGTAAGAAAAGCAGAAGGAGGTTGGCTTGAATTTGAAATGCCGGTTTGGTTTACCATAAGTACCGTAGCAATTGTTGCTAGTAGTGCCCTCTTGTTATTTGCAGCACAAAATGCAAGAGCTGGTAGATCGGCTACAAATTTATTACTTGGAACACTCGCTATAGGTGTATTCTTCACCTATTCTCAAGTCCAGGGATGGGATGATTTGGTAGCGCAAGGTGTTTATTTAACCGGAGAAGGCAGTAACGCCTCAGGGTCTTTTATTTATGCACTCACTCTAATGCACCTATTGCATTTAATTGGCGGATTGATCGCTCTTGGTATTACTGCTGTAAAATCAAAGCAAGGAAAATATACTAAAGACAATTATTTAGGAATACAATTAACCTCTATCTACTGGCATTTTTTAGGGATATTATGGTTATACTTATTCTTATTTTTCACTTACGCATAAATTGAGAACGAAATAAGTTATGGAACAAGCAGTTGAAAATAAAAATCCGTGGGGTGGAGGTGATGTAAAACCTTTAGGTGCAAGTTATGGAAAACTCATGATGTGGTTTTTCTTAATGACCGATGCCTTGACCTTTTCAGGCTTTTTAGCAGCATATGGCTTCAGCAGATTCAAATATGCTGATGAATGGCCGATAGCAGAAGAAGTGTTTACACATTTTCCGTTTATGCATGGAGACCACCCACTGCTCTTTGTTGCCTTAATGACTTTTATCCTTATCCTAAGTTCGGTAACCATGGTATTGGCCGTTAATTACGGTCATAAGATGGAAAGAAAGAAAGTTATTCTTTGGCTTTCCTTAACCATTGTTGGGGGTATCTTATTTTTAAGCTCACAAGCCTGGGAGTGGGGTCACTTTATTCACGGGTTAGATGGTGTTCCTGCAACATTAATTAGCAATCCATACGGACATCCATTATTTGCCGATTACTTCTTCTTTATTACAGGATTCCACGGGTTCCACGTATTTAGTGGTGTGGTAATTTTAACCATCATACTTATTAATGTGATCAAAGGAACTTATGAAGAAAGAGGACATTACGAAATGGTCGAAAAAGTAGGTCTGTATTGGCACTTTGTAGATTTAGTTTGGGTATTTGTATTTACATTCTTCTACCTGGTATAACTTATAAAAAAAAGAATTATGGCAAAGGAAACAGCAAAAGGCAACTGGTGGATCTGGAAAGTATTTTGGATCCTTCTGATCGTTACAGCAGTAGAGGTTATACTAGGAATCTATAAGCCCGTTTTTATGGAGGAAACCATGTTATTAGGAACCAAACTCCTAAATCATGTTTTCATTATTTTAACCTTAGTAAAAGCAGCTTATATCGTAATGACTTTTATGCACCTGGGGCATGAAAAAAAGAGTTTAAAATGGGTAATTATTGCACCAATGTTTATCCTTATCCCTTACTTACTCTTTATTATACTTGTTGAAGGTCTGTATACTCATATAATGATGTAAATTTATCCTATGCTGCAAAAAATTAAAAAGTGGGGTTTACTTTTTGTATTACTTGCGTTACCCTATATGGTTTACACCTTTATTTCAAAAGGCGAGAACAACTTTGTAAAATTAGCTGTAATAGGTGAAGAAGGGCATCAAATACCTCCTTTTTCGTTTTTAAATCAAGATAGTATTACAGTAACTAATGCAGATTATGATGGCAATATATACATCGCAAATTTCATTTTTACTACTTGCCCTACGATTTGCCCTACCATGACCATAAACATGCGGTATATTCAAGATGAATTAAAGATTTACCCAAATATAAAATTCATATCACATACCGTAAATCCTGAATACGACACACCGAGCAGATTAAAGAAATATGCTCAGAAGATGAGAATTAATGAGTCCAATTTCAATTTTCTAACAGGAGATAAAAAAGATATCTACGACATTGCGATGTCCTATTTTGTAAATGCCTCTGAAGACGAGTTAGCTCCCGGCGGTTTTTTACATTCTGAATATCTGGTCATCATAGATAAAGAAGGAAGGGTACGATCAGGTTACAGCAATTTTATATGTGAT
>JANXFM010000141.1 GCA_024959975.1 Flavobacteriales bacterium | reverse complement strand
AATTGGACTTTGGTTCCTTCGTGTAAAATAAACAAGTCTTCACTCTGAGTAGATGGAGCACTCTTGATATAAGCATTGGTCTGCATTAAGACAGCTTCTATCTTAGCTGTTTTATGGCTGTAATAGGCCATTGATAAAGTAAAAAGTGCCACGAAAAGAGCGTAGATAGAGCTCCCAAAAGATCTCTTTTTGAGATGGTATGTTTTAGTGAACAGAAATGTTATAAAAAGCACACAGAAGATGAATAAAAATACCAAACCCAATTTCGCCCATTGATCGATAGTAAGCATATTTTTTAAACCTTCAGCCCACTTTTGATAAAATGCTTGCGGCACCTCCGCCAACTTATCAACCAATTGCAATTGAACCAGTTTTAAATTAAAAAGAGCATCCTCATCAGCAGGATTTATTTTCAATGCTTTTTCATAATACAATACCGCTTCAGCATTTTGCTGGAGTTTGTAATAACAATTGGCCATATTGTAATATAGATCAGAAGAGTATAAACCAAGATCCTGAATTTCTTTGTAATCAATAAGCGCCTGTTCGTACTCTTTTTGTTCATAGCTCACAGAAGCCTGCTTAAAAAGAGTGCTCGCATCTTGCGCAAGTATACCGGAACTGAAAAATAGAAGTACAATTAAAGTTCTCATAGTCTAATAATTTTCTAATTTCTCGATGATGTTTTTTGTCTTGCTCAGTAGTGACGATGCTTGTGTATCCTCTTTACTCTGAACGCTGGTAAATCGCGCCATCTCACATGCTTCAAGAATCTCAGTTACACGCTCAATGACATCAGCATCAACACGATTATCGCTCAATATTTCTTCAATTCTTTCCTTATTAAACTGAGCCCTGTCAAGACCCCATTTCTTATGAAAAAATGTCTGCAAAGCCTGTTCGATGTTTGTATGCGTATTCACAGCCTTTGATCGAAGTATTTTTATTGCTTGTTTACTTGCTGTACCCTTCTTCCATTGTTCGATATCAATGATAGATCTACGAAATAAAACAACAAGGATAAGGGCAATAAAAACCAATACTATTGGAATAATCAATAGTGTAATAAAACTATAAGACCCAAAAAATAATTTTTTAGAACTCTTTAAATCCTTTAATGAAGTTTTAATGTAAAGAATGTCCTTACCAATAAAGGAAACATCTTCTTTTGTAATATTGTTTAACACAACCGTCCCGGCAGCTCCATTTGCCTCACCCTCTACAGTTAAAGTGTATGAAGGCCTGTTTACAGTTACATATTTTTTTGTTTTCGGATTAAAATAATTGAAACTACCGGAGCTAACCTTATAAGTCCCTCTGTTTCTTGGAATTAACAGGTGTTCTACCCTTTTAAAACCCGTTAAGCCTTGTTTTTGGAGTTTTACACTTTCCTTGTACTTGGGTTCATAGGCCTCAACATCATTAGGAATATCAAATTTCGGCAAGTCGATCATTCTCAAATTTCCTGTACCAGATACGCGCATGGATAATGTTGCTGACTCATTGGTTTGAATGGAATCGAGATTGAGTTTTGTTGTAAATTTAAATTCACCCACTGCCCCACTAAAACTACTTGGTTTTCCTTTCGAAGGAAGTTCTTTAACCTGTATTATTTTGGCTCCCGTAGAACGGACGATGTTGATTATTCTTGAGCGACGCCGACCAAAAAAATCTCTCTGATTCGTTGGAATGGCCACCGGCACTTCCAGGTCCATAGAAGCAATGGTAAGCTTTCCGGATCGTTGTGGAATTAATACCAGTTTTTTTAGGGTTGCTACCTGCCAAGACTTCCCGTTTCTACGAACCTCATTGATCGGGTAATTTTCACCCAGATCAAAATCTTCATGCCAAAAACCCGTAAAATCGGGGTTCTCAAGTAATTCCGGCGATCTTATCTCCTGACTAAAATACAGCTTGTATGTTGCTACGATCTGCTCTCCAACGTATGGCTTAGAATTACTAAGTTCCAATTCTAAGAAAACATTTTCTTTCGCTTTAGCTTCAGGACTATGATTTGAAGTGGTATTTGGCGCAGACTTAAGTACTTGTATGGAAATACTTGTAGAACGATACTCTTTTCCTTTAACAGTAATGTACGCAGAGCCAATGGTGTAAATACCTGTTTTTTTTGCTCGTAAATAATACGTGTACGAATTCTCCCTGCTTACTTTACCGTTAATGATGGTGGTGCTCGATGAAGTACTAGGACCTGCAAGAACAGAAAAATTCGATAAATTAGGTGCTGTAAAACGATCTCCATTATCGTTTATCGTAAAGGTTAAACTAAATTGTTCATTTACCCCCACCTTATTTTTGTTGACAGACGCTGTAAATGAAGTTTGAGCAACGAGTACAAAACTCTGAAGTACAAACACTAAAAAAAGTAAATTCTTTTTCATCTCGTAAAATTACCAGTCTTTTTCAATTTTCACTTTAGCGCCCTTCAATTTATGCTTTTTCATTTTATCCTGAACTTTATCTTCTTGTTGATTTAAGGCATCCAGTAATCTTTGTGCTTCTTCAGAACTCAACTTATTTTCACGAGGTTTAGGCTGTTCGCCTTTTTTTTCTTCGTCCGTATCTTCCCCGTCAGTTTGCCCCTTATCCTGCTGATCTTGCTTGGATTCGTCTTCTTTGTTTTCTCCCTGATCCTGCTGATCTTCTTTTTTATCCTCATCCTCAGAGTTCTTCTGGTCCTGATCTTCAGAATCTTCATTCTTCTGATCACCCTTATCTTTATTCTCCTCGTTTTGCTCTTTCTCGTCCTTGTTCTCGTCCTGATTATCTTCGTTCTGCTCCTGTTCTTGTTGCTGCTGGTCGAGGCGTTTTTTTACGTAAGCGTAATTGTATCGGGTTTCATGGTCTTTGGGGTCAATTCTTAAGGCGTCTTTATAAGCTTCTAAAGCTCCCTCCAGGTCTTGCTGAGACAATAAGACATTTCCTTTGTTGTGCAAAGCATTCGCTTTTAGATTTGGGTCCTCGGTAGAAGAACTCACTTTTTCAAAAGCCTCTAAAGCCTCATCAAATCGCTCCTGTTTAACCAATGCATCACCCAAGTTAAATTGTGCTTCCAACAGCTCAGCATTTTTCTCTAATGCTTTTTTGTAATTGATCTCCGCATCAATAAAATTCCCTGTTTCATATTGGGTATTTCCTTTTCGAGCCATTTTCCTCTCTGATTGAGCAAAAGTTGACAAACAGAAGCAAATGGTAAATGCGATGAATATGTTATTCTTTAAACTCATTATCCAAAAAGTTTTATTTTTCTAAGCCAAAGAGTTTTCCGATTTGGCACGATAAAATCAAGTATAAAAAAGAACAGGGCCAAAGCCAAAAACCATTGAAATTGATCTTCATAATCTGTGTACATCTCTGTTTCAGATTCTACCTGCTCCATTTTTGCCAAAGAAGTTTTTATAAATTCTATGGTTTCTTTCGTATTCGTTCCATCCATAAAACTTCCCTCTGTACTCACTGCCAATTGCTGAAGCATCTCCGGATCCATTTTAGTAACTACGACCTTATCCTGATTATCTTTTTTGTATCCTTTTATGACACCATTACGCTTGATAGGAATTGGTCCTCCCTCCAAAGTTCCCAATGCAATGGCATGGATCACAATTCCATTTTCAGAAGCTAGCTCACTTGCTTCCAGGGCTCCCTCCTCGTGACTTTCTCCATCCGAAAGAATAAATAGTACACGATTTTGCTCTTTGCCACTTTCAAAATAACTCAAGGCCATCTCAACGGCATTCCCGATATCTGTACCCTGCGTAGGAACCATATCGGTATCAATGGTTCTTAAGAACATTTTAGCAGCCGTATAATCGGTTGTAAGCGGTAATTGTGCATAGGCTTTACCGGCATAAACAATAATTCCAATACGATCGTTAACGAGTTCGTCAATAGCTTTTGACAGAATCTGTTTTGCCTTAAGTATTCTACTCGGTGAAATATCTTCAGCCAACATACTTTTAGACACATCAATAGCAAAAACCACATCCACACCCTTTCTTGTAACAGTTTCTATGCGTGTACCTATTTTAGGGTTTACCAATGCAATCACTAAAAACGTTAAACCTAAAAACCGCAAAATTTGTTTGATCACAGGTTTTCTTTTTGATTGATTCGGATTTATTTGCTTGAATAAATCTGAGTCTGCAAATTCTACCTGCTTTTTTTTGCGCCAGGATTTATAAACCATGTAAGCCACCCATACAAGTACAGGTAAAACAATTAAATACTGATATTGTGGATTTCCCAGATCAAACATTATGCAATACTTTTTAAAAGGGTGTACTGAAGTATAAATTCTGAAAACAATAAAATTAGAGCCATTAAAGCAAAAAATTCAAACTTTTCTTCATGGTTGTAAAACTTCAACTCTTCCAATTCTGTTTTTTCCAGGCGCTCTATTTGTTCGTAGATCTTCTCCAGTTTATCCTTACTGTTTGCCCGAAAATACATCCCTCCGGTAGCTTCAGCAATATTGATGAGTAGCTCTTCATCAATTTTTACTTCTACATTAACATAGGTATCTCTGCCCCACATATCTTGTGTTGGGTAAGGTGCTGTGCCGTAAGACCCTACCCCGATCGTGTAAACCTTTACTTCAGACTCCTGAGCAATCTCCACAGCCGTCATCGGGTCAATAAATCCTGAATTATTTTCACCGTCAGTTAAAAGAATAATTACTTTACTTTCAGCTTTACTTTCTTTTAGCCTGGATACCGATGTAGCCAAACCCATACCGATGGCAGTACCGTCTTCAATAAGGCCGTCTTTTACATCTTTTAAAAGGTTTTTAACCACCTTATGATCTGTCGTGAGCGGGCATTGCGTAAAACTCTCACCGGCATAAACAACCAAGCCAAAACGATCTGAATGTCTTCCGGAAATAAAATCGTGCGCTACTTGTTTTGCCGCTTGTAAACGATTGGGCTTAAAATCTTCTGCCAGCATACTGGTAGAAACATCCATGGCAATAACAATATCAATACCTTCTTTACTCAAAGTTTCGGTACTAACTTCTGTGGTTTGTGGTCGAGCTAAAGCTACGATGATTGCCGATAAAGCCAGAGATCTGGTTACCCATAAAACATATTTTAAAATAACCTTCCAATTCAGGTTTTTTTCGATCATGTAACCGGAAGACCATAAAATCGTGGGATTCCTCTTTGTATTTCGAAATATTTCCCAAACCAAAATGATTGGAATGACAAAAAGAAGGTAAAGAAACTGAGGGTTTAAAAATTCTATTTGATCAAACATCCCGCTCCTCCTCTTTCATTTTATGGCAATCATCAACAATTGCATACGATTTACGCATAAAAACTCCATTCGTTTTTTTATCAGGCTTGCTTTTAGCAAACTTCACAAAGTCTGCTTCTGTTAAAAGATCCGAAATGTCATTCACTAGAACCGAATCCAATTTCATTGTCGATAAAATCTCAATAATCTCATCCGTTGTAGATTCCAATGTGTCTATCTCATATTCTCTGTCGAAATATCTTCTAAGGATTTCCGTAAGCTGAACGTAATGTTCTTTGACCAATCCATTTTCGCACAAAGCTTGAGATTCCAGATTGTTTAACGCACTGATCGCTTCAATTTCACAAGAAATAAGTTCAATAACCTCTTCTTCAATAGTTTCATCTTTCTTATTAAACCTCCGGATCAAATAATAAAGAAGTACAATTAAAGCGATTAAGGCAATAAAACCATAGATGTAGGGTTTCGCCTCAGTGAAGTTAAACGGTACCTTTTCCGGCTCCTTAATATCAAAAATAGCGTTGGTTGTATCTAGAGGAACGGCTAAAAAAGAGAAAGCCAAAGAATCTGAGTAAAATGTATCTCCCTGAAGACTCACAAAAGGAAGCTGAGGCAAAACAAAATGTCCTGTATCAAATTGCTGAACAGCTAAGTTTTGATGGTATACGTTTTTACGCTTAACAGAAGATGAGTCAATAGAACCCAACTTTTGAACCTCCAAAGGCGCAATAACCTCTTCGATATCCGGCCACAAAATTTGTTCACTACTGTGAACTTGTAAGTTTACATTAATGATGTCTCCTATAAAAGCCTGATTGGTATCTGCTGAAATCTTCACTTCCGTTTGAGCGATTGTGAATGCAGAAATAAACAAAGCGAATATGTATAAAAATCTATTCAAATTTATCTTCTTTTAAAGAATTCTAATAATTGTTTTGTGTAGGAACGATCTACTCTTAGATCGAGATAGTCTGTTCCGGAATGCGTACAATACGACTTAAACTTTGAGACAAAATTTTTGTAATCTTTCTCATAAGTTGCTCTTACCGATTTAGAACTGGTATCTACCCAGTCGACGGCTCCTGTTTCAGGGTTTTGAAGTTGAACCAGGCCAATATCAGGAAGCTGTTCTTCAGCAGGGTCGATGATCCGAAGTGCTGTAAGGTCGTGTTTGCTCGAAGCGATCTTTAAGTTTTTGTCGTAATCTTCATCCTGAAAATCAGAAAGGGCAAAAACAATACTTCTTTTTTTAACCACGGAACTTAAAAACTTTAAAGCCTCAGAAATATCTGTCCCTGTACCTTTGGGTTTAAACTCTATCAGCTCCCGAATGATCCTGAGGATGTGAGACTTTCCCTTTTTAGGTGGAATAAACAGTTCTATTTGATCCGTAAAAAACACCACACCTACCTTATCATTATTTTGAATGGCCGAAAATGCAAGTACCGCACAAAGCTCTGTGATCAAATCTCTCTTTTGTTGCATACGTGTACCAAAAGATTCTGATTTGGAAACATCTACTAAAAGCATCATGGTCAGCTCTCGCTCCTCCTCGAAAATCTTAATGTGGGGCTCATTGAGTTTTGCCGTCACGTTCCAGTCAATATCACGAATATCGTCGCCAAACTGATATTTTCGAACCTCCGAAAAAGTCATACCCCTCCCTTTGAAATGGGAATGGTATTCACCCGAAAAAATGTGATTGGACAACCGACGTGTTTTGATCTCGATCTTCCGAACCTTCTTTAAAAGCTCTTTAGTCTCCATCCTATGGCACCTCTACTTTATTCAATATCTGATTGATAATATCTTCAGAGCTTACATCTTCGGCTTCAGCCTCGTAAGTAATTCCGATTCTGTGACGAAGTACATCATGACAAACGGCTCTTACATCCTCGGGAATAACATAACCTCTGCGTTTAATAAAAGCATAAACTTTTGCAGCAGTGGCGAGATTAATGGATCCACGTGGAGAAGCTCCAAAAGAAATCAGGGGATTTAAGTTTTCCAATCCAAAACGCTCCGGAAAACGCGTTGCAAAGATGATGTCTAGAATGTAATTCTCAATTTTCTCATCCATGTAAACTGTCTTAACGACCTCGCGGGCTTTCAGAATCTGCTTCATGGTAACTACAGGTTTTACAATTTCGTATTGCCCGTTTAAGTTGTTGCGCATAATCGTACGCTCATCTTCCTGTTTCGGATAATCAATAACCGTTTTTAACATAAAACGATCTACCTGAGCTTCCGGCAAAGGGTAGGTACCCTCCTGCTCAACCGGATTCTGTGTTGCCAACACCAAAAAAGGCTGTTCCATAGCAAAGGTTTCATCGCCAATAGTAACCTGGCGTTCCTGCATGGCTTCTAATAACGCAGATTGAACTTTAGCCGGAGCACGATTAATTTCATCTGCAAGAATAAAGTTTCCGAAAATAGGCCCCTTCTTAATGCTAAATTCATTTTTTGGCATATTGTAAACCGTCGTACCAATTACATCAGATGGTAAAAGGTCCGGAGTAAATTGTATGCGACTAAATTTACCATTTATGGCTTTTGAAAGTGTGTTAATAGCCAGTGTTTTTGCAAGACCGGGAACTCCTTCCAAAAGGATGTGACCGTTTCCAAGCAAACCAATTAACAAGCGCTCTACCATGTGCTTTTGACCAATGATAACCTTGTTCACCTCTAGGGTTAACAAGTCGATAAAAGCACTTTCTTCTTTAATTTTTTCGTTAATTTCTTCAATGTCTACACGATCCATTCTATTGTGTTTATATTTGTACCGATTTTATGAAAACAAACATAAATTATCATCTTGTTTCCATGGGTTAAGTTAGAGTTAATATCTGTTAAAAATTGTTAAATTCTTAGCCCCAAAGTAAAATAATTCAGTAAAATAAAATTCTTCTTTTTAATGAAACTTTTTAACAAGAAATTCATAGTAATTAACAGCGTATGCCTACTACTTAGCCTGAATCTTTCTGCTCAGGAAAGACGTAACGAAACGGTTGACCCTCTAAAATATCTACCGACCATTACATATCAGGAAGGTGGCTTTTTAAAAACCTCTGAAAAAAACTTTCCTATTCCCATAGATTTTAACACCGAACAAGATGCCAATGGCGATGATAAAACAGATGCTGAAGATAATATGGAGAATATGGTTCTTTATGTTATTGGCACTAAAATAGAAGGTGTAGGCAGAACAGGCTTAGATAACAGAGGCCCTAACAATCAGGTACCGGCTGTGTATTTTAACTATGCAGAAACTTACAGTCATAATGTGTATCAATATTGGTATTACTACGGAGAAAACTCACATCTGGAAAATCATGAGCACGATTGGGAATCCGTTTTTATTTTTGAGAGAGATACCGTTCCCGTGGTTGTGCAAGTTACTTCCTTTGGGAAACTGGTCAATTATGAATGGAAAAATTTTCAACAAGATGAAGGACATCTGGTTTTAGGGGTAAGACGTGGTGATCATTCTTTTACCAACAAACCTAAAAATGGAGTGGTCATCCGTTTTAATGGTGAAATTCATGCACAGGAAGGTGTTTTGCATGAAGGGCATGGAAAAACAATTCCCTGGTCTGTGTACAGCTCAAAAGATTTTGTGCAAAATGCTATTTTATTTGATGAAAAGAAAACTACCAAATTCTATTACGGTGATGTAGCTTACCCAAGAAGCGGCGCAGAAATGGATATGGCACATAAGGCTCCCTGGCGCAGAAGACGCTGGCGAAGACCCAGAAAGAATGATCAGTGATCAGTTGAGAGTTTTCAGTAGATTCCTAAACCTAAGTACTGAAAGCCGACAGCTACGAAAACCCACCATCACTTTAGACACTTAGTGTACTTACAACTTGTAAACTTTGTTGGGTGGTCCCTGAGCTTGCCTACCGAATACAGGCTTGTCGAAGGGCGGTCCCTGAGCTCGTCGAAGGGTTGACTTTAATCTGAAACAAAAAAGGCTCCAAATGGAGCCTTTTTTTTTATTTCAATAAACTTTTTAAGTATCCAACACCTGTCTCTTGGTGTGATTTCAATAGACCTTCAAGTTTCCGGTATCTGTCTCTCGATATGGATACCAAAGGAAGCCTGACATGCTCCTCACAAATACCTTTAATTTTCAAACAAGCCTTTACTCCTGCGGGATTTCCCTCTGCAAAAAGGTGGTCAATAATTTCCAGTTGTGGATAATGCAAAGCTCTTGCCTTTTCCAGATTACCGGCTAAACCTTGTCGAACCATCTCAGAGAATTCTTTAGGCTGCACCATAGCCTGTACAGAGATAACTCCATCTGCTCCCATTAACAGCATAGGCAATGTAAAGGCATCATCTCCGGAAAGCACCTTAAAGGTTTTCGGTTTATCTCTTAAGATTTTCATGATCTGATCCATATCTCTTGAAGCTTCCTTTATAGCGGCGATATTATCAAAATCATTCGCTAATCTCAGGGTCGTTTCTGCAGAAATATTAGAACCTGTTCTTCCTGGAATATTGTACAAGATGATGTCTACAGGACAAGCTTTAGAAATGGCTTTAAAATGCTGATAAATACCTTCCTGAGTGGGTTTGTTGTAAGCCGGTGAAACAGATAAAATAGCATCAACACCAACAAAATCGGTAGATTGAATTTCTTCCACTACTGCACTGGTGTTATTGCCACCTATTCCAACTACAAAGGGAACTCTTCCGTTAATTCTCTTCTTGGTAAAAGCTACAACTTCTATTTTTTCTTCTTTAGATAAAACTGAACTTTCACCGGTTGTTCCCAGAGAAACTAAAAACTCCGGTCCCCCACCAATAAGGTATTCTATCAAACTTGATAAACCCTCATAATCAATCTCTCTATCTTCCTTAAACGGGGTTATCAATGCAACTCCCGTTCTTCCTAATTCTATTTTCATGTTCCTCTCTAGGAATTAAACGATGTGTAACTTCTTTTACCAGAGCTTTTAAACTCCTATCTTTTTTGTTGTCAATTTTCAGGTCAAATATACTGATATCTTTTCTAAATCTTCCAACTTTATATCTGGCAGATGATGCTGCTGCCAAATAAGTTAAAGGGTAATACGATTTTAAGCTTAGATCTATGAGAATATCACACTCTTCTGTTAAAAAATTCCGAATGACCATCCCTTTGGGCTTTCCATACCAATTCAATTGACCATTAGAAAAAAAAATCGAAATGTAATACAGAAATATGGTCGAAAGATTTACGATTACTATTCACATACCCCATACAGTTACCAATTCTTTTCCTTTTGCAAATTTAGCAACAAATCTTTTAACAAGCCCAATATCCCTTACTTTTGTTCCTTCAAACAAAATAGCAATGCGTTTCGCATCTTGTAAATTAAACACTCTTTCATCTCTTGTATTTTCTACACTTACACGCTTCAGAACGTAACTTGCATACCAATCTAACATTTTC
>JANXFM010000073.1 GCA_024959975.1 Flavobacteriales bacterium | reverse complement strand
ATCAAGCCAAAAAAAGTGGTTTGTGAATTTGGCAAAAACATATCCTAATGCAGCGCCCATAAATAAGGAGGGAGCGAAAACACCTCCTATCCCTCCGGACCCAATAGTGATAGATGTAGCAAGAGTTTTAAAAAGAATCATAATGAACACCAAAGTGATCACAGCAATTTCGGTAGAGGCATAATTTTCAATAAAACTGCCCGATAATATTTTTTGTCCCTGATCGGAAAGTAGCAGGTTAATTGTTTCAAAACCTTCACCAAATAGTGGAGGGATAAGAAATATGAGTAATCCCAGACTTAAACCACCCCAAAGTGCTCTGTTTATTTTGTGACGGATCTTTTTTAAGGTTTTATTTGTTTGGTAGAAGATCTTAGAAAACAACACAGATAACAGTCCACAAAAGACTCCTAAAAGAATGTAGAAGGGCATGTCTGCTAATTCAAAGCTTTCAACCATTTCAATGTGTAATAATAAGGCATCACCTGTAATTAATCTCGAGCTGATCGTAGCAGAAACAGAAGCAATTAATAAAGGGATTATTGAGGCCATGGTAAGGTCGAGCATCAGTATTTCCATAGCCAAGACAATTGCTGCAATAGGGGCATTAAAAATACTGGCAATAGTTCCTGCCGAAGCACAACCTATTAAGAGCATTCGGTCTTTAAAGTTTAGATGGAGTACTCGCGCTAAGTTTGAGCTTAGTGAGGAAGCACTTGATGCTGCCGGAGCCTCCAGTCCTATTGAACCTCCAAAACCGGCAGTTAGAATGGATGAAATTATTGAAGAAAACATATGATGTCTCTTCATGATACCACTTCGTTTGGCTATGGCATACAAAATCGTAGGGAAACCATTACTTTCAGGTTTTTTTACCAGATACTTATTCCATAGTACTGTACATAGAATTCCTAAAATAGGTAAGAATAAAAGGGTGTAATTGGAAAGGCTTGTTTCAAGAGAGTCTCTGAGAAAGTCTCCTAAGTTGTGCGCTGTGTTTTTAATTAGTACAGCGATTAAACCGGAGCCTACCCCTACAATCAGGCTCATGATCAATATAAACTGCTTGTGAGAGATGTTTTTAACTCTCCAAATTAAGAAGCGTTTAAGCATATTGGGATATTGAGGGGTTTTGTTTCTTCTTTGGGATGATTTATTTTTAAGATCAAATGAAATTAAGTTATTTTCATTTTACAACGAAATTTATCCGGATATAGTTACTCTTTCTGTTTAGCAACGTAAATGTTTACACGCAATGGTAAACGACAAACTTTTCGTTTTGAGCAATGATATTCACCTTGTGAAAAAGTTTATAAAGGTGTGTTTTAGAATTCAGATGATTGCTTGTAACCAATTGAAACGAGCCACCCTTTTTAAGACATCTTTTTACCTCTTTAAATAGATCTAAGGAGACCTCAATATTTGTTTCGTGTTCAAAATGAAAAGGTGGATTTGAGATAATTAAATCGAAAGTGTTGTTCTCAAAATCACTCAGGGTATCATTGTAGTGAAAGTGGGCTTTTTTTGAGTCGATATTCATTTTTGATGAAGCTACTGCAAGGAGAGAATCGTCCAGCAAATGAATTTCTGCATCAGGTTTTTTTGTTAAAGCTACATGGGCTAAAACACCATTTCCGGAAGCCAGATCGAGGATTTTGTTGTCGGATAGCCTTACATCCATATTCTCGGCAAAAAATTGTGTTGCGTAGTCGATATTTTTAGCAGAAAAAACACCATAATATTGCTTGAAACTTTTGGTATCGGCAAAAGGAATGGTGTTGATTAATTCCTGTTTGTCAACGTTCTTTTTCTTTTTTAAAATAAGGAGTCTGGACTTCTTCCATGCTTTAGATTGTTCACATTGTTCAAAATAATCATCAGCAATATCCAGGATTTTACGACTGAAGTATTTCGTCATAAAACCACAGACAACTACAGCATTTTCGTCTAAGGATCTATGAACCTGATCGAGTTGCATTCGGAAAAGTTCCAGTGATTTAGGGATCTTGATTAGTGCAAGATCAAAAGAAGTTTCCGGCTTGTCTAAAGGGTTGATTTTAGAAATATTATTCAGGTCAACACCATGGTTGCTAAGGTTTATTTCAAGTGCTTTTTCCTGACTTTTAAAGTTGATAACAGTACTTGGTTGTTGTCCGGAAAGAACAGTACTTAGAAATCCAAACCTATCGTTGTACACGATTGGTTTGTTAAGCGAAATATTATTTTCCACAATGTAGTTGAGCATATGCTCATCGGCTGTACTCCAAGCCTTTAAGGATCTATTTTCAGATTTTGGATAGCGATCAATAGAATAGCTTTTCCCTTTGTATGTAAAATTCATGCTTTAAAGTCCAAAATTGAGTTTAATTTTTTCAACAAAATCGAGTTTTTCCCACGGGAATGTTTCAATTTCTTTGGTAATCTCTCTTCCACCTTCAATTTCAAAACAAACGATCTTTTTTTCGGACTTACGTCCCATATGTCCGTATGCTGCTGTTTCGGTGTAAATTGGATCTTTTAGTTTGAAACGTTCAACAATAGCTGCAGGTCGCATGTCAAAAAGTTCATCTACTTTTTTTGCAATTTGACTATCGCTGAGTTTAACTTTTGAAGAGCCGTAGGTGTCAACGAAAATATTCATGGGTTTAGCGACACCAATGGCATAGGATACCTGAATTAGAATTTGTTCTGATACTCCGGCAGCGACTAGATTTTTGGCAATGTGACGTGTTGCATAGGCTGCAGAGCGATCTACTTTAGATGGATCTTTACCGGAAAATGCACCTCCACCGTGAGCACCTTTTCCTCCGTAAGTGTCAACAATAATTTTTCTACCTGTAAGTCCGGTATCTCCATGAGGCCCACCAATAACAAATTTACCGGTTGGGTTTATGTGGTACGTGATGTTATCATCGAATAGTTTAGTAATCTGAGCAGGTAACTTTTTCTTTACGCGCTCAACAAGTATATTGATGATATCCTGTTTGATCTTAGATAACATTTTCGGTTCTTCATCGAAATCATCATGTTGTGTAGAGATTACAATGGTATCAATTCGCTCAGGAATATTGTCGTCTGAATATTGGATT
>JANXFM010000124.1 GCA_024959975.1 Flavobacteriales bacterium | reverse complement strand
CGAAACAGATCAGGGACAATACAATACCGTTAAAGATATTTTCTGGGCCAGTGGTGCAGCACTTTTTGTTCGGCGAAAAGAATATCTTGAAACGGGTGGCTTAGACGCAAGTTTTTTCGCTCATCAGGAGGAAATAGACCTGTGTTGGAGATTGTTAAACAGAGGCTTTAAAATAGCCTGTATCCCACAGTCTACAGTTTACCACCTGGGGGGAGCTTCACTCGATAAAGCTCATCCTCAAAAGACTTTCCTGAATTTTAGGAATAATTTGCTTATGCTGCTCAAAAACCTCCCTTTGTATGCATTGCCTCTTATCTTCTTCAGATTGATCCTGGACGGAATTGCCGGACTTAAATTTATAAGTGAAGGTAAATTCAGTCATTGTTTAGCGATCCTTAAAGCACACTTCTCTTTTTACAGTAGAATGCCGGGCGTTTTATTAAAAAGAAAAAAGACCCGAAAAATTGATTCCTCTATCAAGTATAAGAACTCTATTTTGACGGATTATTATTTGAAAGGAAACAAAAGGTTTTATGAGTTGAAATGGTAATCAGCTTTCAGGTGTCAGCGCTTCGACAGACTTAGTAGGAGTGTATTTAATCTTCAAATTGACAAATCAATAGAGCTTTTTTCTTTTAAGCAGATAAGACAGCAATACCTGCTCAAAACCTTGTGTGCAATCCACAGGAACAAAATCTATTTTATAGTGTCCACAACGAACTTTGAGTTCTTGCTCAAAGACAGACATCTGTTTTACATATTCATCCTGAAGCTCTACAGGATTAACTTTTAGCTCCTCTCCTGTCTCGAGATCCACAAACTTATGCATACGAGGGTCAAAGTCGAAGTTTAATTCACGAGCCCTGTCTATTACGTGAAAAACAATAACCTCGTGCTTGTTGTACTTAAGATGCTGTAAGGCTGAAAATAAGTCTTCAGCATGTTCCTGAGTACCCAAAAGATCACTAAATAAAACGACTAAGGAACGTTGGTGAATTCGATCTGCAATCTCATGCAAAGCTTCAACAGCATTTGTAGATTCTTTTATCTTCTCGTTAAAAGGCTCAGCTAAAGATTCCAGTTCCCATAATAATCTCTTGTGATGTGCTGCACTGGTTCTCGTTCGTGTGTGAATTTGAACTTTATCAGAAAAAACAGAAAGTCCGACAGCATCTCTCTGACGCTTAAACAAGTTCATTAAGGCTGCAGCAGCCAATATGGAAAAACCTATCTTGTTTGGGGCTTGAGCAGTCAGCTTCTTCTGTACCGGAAAGTGCATGGACGAAGAGCGATCGATAACCAGCTGACAACGAAGATTGGTCTCTTCTTCAAAGCGTTTGACAAAGAGCTTGTCCGTACGGGCAAATAATTTCCAGTCAATATGTCGGGTGCTCTCACCCGAATTGTACAAACGATGCTCGGCAAATTCCACAGAAAATCCGTGATAAGGGCTTTTATGTAATCCGGTAATGAAGCCTTCTACCACCTGACGCGCAAAAAACTCAAGGTTTTCTATCGTCTTTAATTCTTTCTGTGAAATATATTCTTGCATAAAAAAAGGGCTGTAACAGCCCTTCAATTTAAGATTTTATACTTTTATAATAAAGCATCAATTTTTTTAGCAAGATCAGCTTTTGGAGCAACACCTACATTTTTATCAACGATTTCTCCACCTTTAAAGAATAAGATGGTAGGGATGTTACGAATTCCATATTTAGCAGCAATTTCCTGCTCATCGTCTACATTTACTTTTCCGACAACTGCCTTACCTTCGTAATCAGCTTGTAATTCATCAACAATTGGTCCTACCATACGGCAAGGCCCACACCATTCTGCCCAAAAGTCAACCAATACAGGTTTGTCTGAGTTTAGTACTGTTTCTTCAAAGTTTGCAGTAGTAATTTCTAGTGCCATTTTATTTTGTTCTTATGTTTAACTATCAATTTGATGTTTGCAAATATTAAAAATTTTGACAACAAATCAAGCCTTTTAATTTAATTTGTACTGTACATCAATTAATGTGCCAATATCCTGGACTAATTGCTTCGAAATCTTAACCTTATACGTGCGTGACAAGAGTTCTAAGGAGATGGCCTCATCGGGGTCAAAAACATTAAATTTTAACTGATGTTTTCCTTTATGTTCTTCGAGGATATTTTGAAATTTATCTGCGAAATCTTCATCGATATCAAATAAATTTAATCGTAAAGTAATGCTCTTGGTCAGATTATCTAAAACATTCGACAATAGATTAATGGCTAATATTTTAATCTCCAACTGGTCATTCCACGAACGATTTTGCACCCGGGCTTTTACATAAACAAAAGCTCCCTGAACCAACATCATCTTAAACTTTAAATAATCATCCCTAAAGATCATAAATTCTTTAGAATCTGTAAAATCCTCAATAACAAACATACCGTACGGATTACCGTTTTTATCTATTCGGTGTTGTACATCGGTAATAACTCCTGCAAAAGATAACTCTCGGTTTTTAATGACTTCCAGATCTTTAAAGTTCTCTACACTATGATTGCAATTGTGTTTAATTTCAAAAGCATAATCATCCAAAGGGTGTCCGGAAATATAAATCCCTACGACTTCTTTCTCTCTGGCCAGTAAGTCTAAACGCTCCCACTC
>JANXFM010000138.1 GCA_024959975.1 Flavobacteriales bacterium | reverse complement strand
AACATTTATCAACAGGCACCTACATTATTTCAGGTCAATTAGAAGAAGGAGTTTTTAGTTTCAAAGTTTTTAAAAACTAGAAACAACACGAACTCCAGATTTTATTTGACTCTTATTATTTGTTAAATAAATTTATTCACTTGCATTTAAG
The DNA here is from genome assembly GCA_024959975.1 of Flavobacteriales bacterium. Taxonomy (GTDB): domain Bacteria; phylum Bacteroidota; class Bacteroidia; order Flavobacteriales; family UBA7430; genus JANXFM01. The sequence goes on along the minus strand of JANXFM010000138.1, from coordinate 6,034 downwards.
TAGTAGATTATGTAATTAAATCTATATAAATCTTAAATCTGATTGTGTAATTAAAAAATAATGAGATGATAGAATTGACTAAGCAGTGTAAAAGGCTTCGTGAGTATTGTGGATTTCCGGCACAGGAAAGAGTTTGGGTGGGAGATAGAAGTATTGAGGAAGTAGTTCGCGATTGTCCTCGAGGGGATTGGTTGCTTTTGTTGGCTGCGAGATTACATGTAGATCATCGGTCTTTAGCTCTTGTAAGGGGGCATTGTGCTCAAATGGTGAAGTATCGAATGACCGATGATGTTTTTAAACAAGCTGTAGATGTGGCCATAGCTTATGGCGAAGGTCTGGATACCGAAGAAAGTTTGCATGATGTGTGGAAAAGGTGTGTTCTAAAAGACGAAGTTTGTGAAGATACGATATGTGCTAATAAGGCTGCAATGCAAGCTGCTCATCATCCTCATTTTGATAAAGCTATAAAACCTGATGTTGGTTGGTGGGTTGTGTATGCTATTTTGCTTGCGGAAGAAAATATTTACACAGTAAAAGAAAGTGATTTGCACAAAGAAGTGGCCGATATAGTTCGTAAGTATATTGGGCAGAAAATTATTGATAAAGTGAATGAAGGTTTGAAATTGTATTAGCGTATAAATTTTTGAATTTTTTTGCGAAAAGTGTCAAAAAACTAGAAAAAACCTGTTTTTTGGGTTAAAAACAGTCAAAAACGATCATTATTTACGACAACGCTTGGTTTTTGTCCGTAGGTATTAATAATCTACCAAGTTAAACGCTCTTGCCTTATTGGATAATTCCATAAGATTTTTCACTTTCAGCTTTTTCATTAGATTATATCGATGCACCTCAGCGGTTCGTTTGCTTACATTTAATTCTTCCGCAATTTCTTTATTGCTTTTTCCATTTAATATGATAGAGAGTACTTGTTTCTCTCTTTTGGAAAGGTTAAACGTATTTTCTGCACCCTTTTTTGAAGAAGGTGCGGGTTCTTTGTGCGTTAAGCTGTTGAGAAGAATGGAAGAGACATCACCGGAAAAGTACTTTCCTCCGTCAGAGATGGTACATAAGGCTTTTAGGAATTCGGGTTTACTGGCTCCTTTTAACATATAGCCATCGGCTCCCGCTTCAATAGATTCCAATACATATTCCTGAGCATCATGCATCGAAAGAACAAGTGTTTTGATATCTGGAAATTGTTTAGAGACGATCGTAATTAATTCATTACCGTTCATTTCGGGCATACGTATATCAACGATCAACAAATCAGGTTGGTAAACGGGAAGCATTTCCAAAGCATCTTTTCCATTGGAGGCCTCCGCTATGACCTTGAAAGTACTTTCATGCTCTAATAAAGCCTTGATTCCATCTCTTACCAATACATGGTCATCGACTAATATTATTTTTACGGTATTCTTATCTTCGGTTGTTTTCACTTAGGCAAAATACAATTTTTTTAAGTAATTATACCTAATTTTTACTTAAGGGGAATGTTGAGTGTAATTCTGGTGCCTTTGTCGGGCATGGAGTTAATGAATATACGACCTTTAACATACTTAATTCTTTCCTGCATAAACATCATACCCATCCCACCGTATTCTTTTTTATGTTCTTCTTTTTGAGGAATAAATCCTACTCCGTCATCATCAATACTAATACTTAATATATTGTCACTATGTGATAATGTGATGATGATGTAACTTGCTTGAGCGTATTTTATAGCATTGTTGATGGCTTCTTGTACGATTCTGTAGATATTGATCTCACTGGTAGGGTCTAGTCGCAGATCAAAATCCGATTTATTGAAAAAAGTAATATTCTGCTCCGTAAGTCTGGATAGTTCATGGGTTAATTTGGACAGGGCAGAGGTGATGCCATAGTCACTCAACTCCGGAGGGGTGAGGTTGAAGGTAGCGGTTCTTACTCCTTGAATGATATCTGCAGTTCGGGTTTTTAATTGCTCCACTTTTTCTGCAGTTTCTTCGTTCTTTTTAAGGTCGATACTCTCGATGTTGAATTTTAATCCGGTAAGCATTTGTCCAATGCCGTCATGAATATCTTTAGCAATTCGGTTTTGTTCTTTTTCCTGGTTTTCAATGATCTTACGGGAGATGACCTTTTGTTGATTCATTTTCTCCTCGAAGTTCTTTTTAGTTAGTTCTGCTACTTCCAGATGTGCTTTTTTTCGGGTGGTGATATCAGATGAAATGATGATGATCTCATCATGATCATTGGAAGAGAAAAAAGGGATCATATGCATTTCCAGCCAAATGGTTTCGCCGGATGGAGTTGTAGCTTTAATTTCCCCCTGCCATCCGGTTCTGGAATGTGATGTAAGTAGTGTGCTTATATTTTGTTGTTCGTCTTTATGAATGGAAATGATCTCCGGAAAAGTCGTCCAGTTTTGCAATTGAGAGAGGTTAAACTGCTTTAAAAATTTGTCACCCAAATGCAAAATAGCACCCTTTGATGTAACTCTTGCAAATAATAGGGTTTTGTCGATAGCCCGGGTCAGTTCACTAAGTTCCTGTATGGACTTTTCTTTACTATTTTTAAGTAAATTGGCACTGCGAGCCATTAGTATGGCTTTTTTTTCTGAATCTATTAATTGAGAAATTTTTCGATTTACGGTTTTTGATGCAGGCCAAAAAATAGTTGCAAACACAATCAGTAAAACCAGTAAGGTAATACTCATTAAGAGTAATTCTATGTTTTTTAATTCACCTAGTTTATCGAGTGCTTGCTGATGGTGTTCATACACAAGCTGGTTTTGTTCTTTATTTAGGTTTTTTTGTTCACTATAACCGTCAACCAGCATCGAAATATTTTCTTGCTCTCGGATGTGATCCCGAATAATGATCTGGCTAATAATAACCGATAGAGCAACAAAACTAAGCCCTATAATATATAAACGGCTTAGTTTTGTCAATTTCTTTTTGTCAGTAAAAGTCATTTTTATGACGCATGTAACGCCTTCCCGATTAAATCTTGACTTGTTGGAGAAAGACCCAATTTTAAGGCGTATTCGTGCCCTTTGTCAGACATTTTGTTCCATGTTTTCTTTACAATATCTATAATTTTTTCTTCGTCATATTTTTGTGCGAAGCTTTCAAAATAGTATTGTAAAAAAACCAAACAGGCTACATCTTCCAATGTTTGTGTTCCCGGGTCGTTTTTTAAGGCTTTTTTGTTGATAAGGAAAGAAACCCTTTCAATAAATTCCGGCGTATATCCGACCTGTGTCAAAATCTCTGCTGTAATCGAAGCATGCCTTTTCTTTAAGTCGTTTCGCCAGGTGATGTATCCTACTTTGTTTGCAGGGTAATCTTGTCGGGGAATTTCCCAACGTCTGATGTGTTGTGCGCGTATGGCAATCTTTAAGGCTTCGGAAGCATCGGGTTCCAGATCCAACAATTGAGCGTACATTCGTTGAGAATAGAGCAGCTCTTTAGGATATTCTTTGCTCTGATAGGTTTCCTTATTTGGATCTTGTGAGTTTTTCTCGTCAATTAACTGTAAAGCTTTTTCTAATAACATAAGGTATAAAGTTTATACTCAAAGCTATTCAGAAAATCCGATATATACAATGTTATTTTCTACTTTTACAGGGTACATGGCAATTGGGTCCAGATCCCCGTTTAAGTTTTCTCCGGTTTCCAGCGAAAATGTTTTTTTGTGCATCGGGCAGGCAACTTTAGGAATCCCACTTTCATCACCGATCATACCACGAGACAAGACCATTTCCAATTTGTGCGGACATACGTTTTGACAAGCATACCAGGTTCCTTTTCGCGTGAAATTATATACGGCTATTTGCTTGCCTTTGTATTTTACGCAAACACCACCATCTTTGGGGAAATCTTCCGCTTTAGCGACTTCAAACCACACATTTACTTCAGATTCTTTTACTGTTTTGTATGCTGATGTTAGTACATCCATGTCGTGTGTATTTTAAAAAGTTTTACCATGCTTTAGGCATTTTTTGTTCCCTCATTGGAACAAAGACCAAATTGTCATCACTATCTTCTGAATTGATAAAGTGTTTAAAGCGACCTTGTAACTGCTCATCTTCTACGATTTGTTTCCACTCGCATTCATAGGCATCTACTAATTGCTCCATTTCCTGCTCCAATTCATCTGCAATGTTGAGGCTGTCGTTTACCACGACTTGTTTCAGTTGCTCAATACCACCTTCCAGTTTATCCAACCACGCAGCTGTTCTCATTAATGGAGCAGCCGTACGTATATAGTACATTAAGAATCGATCGAGGTATTTGATACAGGTTTCATTGTCGATCTGTTCGGCAAGCAATAGTGCGTGTTTAGGCGTAGCTCCACCATTACCACAAACATATAAGTTCCATCCACCCTCTACGGCTATGACACCAAAATCTTTTCCTCTGGCTTCGGCACATTCTCTGATACAACCCGACACCCCTCCTTTGAGTTTGTGAGGCGAACGTAATCCTTTGTATCTGTCTTCCAATTCTATGGCAAAGCTTACACTTTCGTCCATACCGTATCGACACCATGTAGATCCGACACAACTTTTTACAGTACGCAGTGATTTCCCGTAGGCATGTCCACTTTCAAAGCCTGCTTCGATAAGCGTTTTCCAGATGGCTGGGAGCTGATGAAGCTCTGCTCCAAATAAATCGATACGCTGACCACCGGTTATCTTCGTGTACAGATCGTATTCTTTGGCAACCTCTCCAATGACAATGAGTTTCTCCGGCGTGATCTCTCCACCCGGAATTCTCGGTACTACCGAGTACGTACCATTACGTTGGATGTTGGCTAAAAACTTATCGTTTGAATCCTGAATAACCTCTTCTTTGTTGGCGGTATCATTATACAGACTTGCCAAAATGGATGCAATTAATGGTTTACAGACCTCACATCCGTGACCTTTACCACAAGCTTCTATCGCTTCGTCAAAAGTCTGAACCTTTTTGACTTTTAGAATACCGTATAACTCTTGTCTCGTATATTCAAAGTGTTCGCAAATGGTTTCTTTGACTTCCTGGCCTAATGATTTTAAAGTTTCATTAACCAATTCCGTTACCATAGGTTTACACCCTCCACAGCCGGTTGCAGCCTTTGTTTGGGCCATAACTTCTTTGAGGTTGCATGTTTTACCCTCCAGTAAGCCTCCACATATATCCTGCTTCAATACATTTTCACAAGAACATATTTGTGCGGTATCAGGAAGAGACATCGCACTACCAAAAGAACTTTCTCCTCCAGATCGGGCTCCTAAAATAAGGTCTTCCACATTTTCAGGAAGATCCATTCCATTGAGATAGATCTGATGAAGCATATTGTAGTCTGACGCATCACCTATTAGAATTCCTCCCAATAGTTTTTGTCCGTCATGACTTACATTGATACGTTTGTATAAATGCTTGGTTTTATTTTCAAAAAGGATAGAAAGTCCTTTTTCTGCTGGCATAAAGGGTTCTCCAAAGCTGGCAACATCCACACCAATTAATTTTAGTTTGGTGGACATGTCGATATCCTCAGTCATTTGTTTGTCCGGATCTCCAATAATCTGCTCTACTGCTATATCAGCCATTTCGTAGCCGGGAGCAACCAATCCGTAGATCATTTGATTGTATAAGGCAACTTCTCCTATGGCATAAATAGAAGGGTCGGAAGTTTGCATTTTGTTGTTTACCACTACACCGCCACGAGTTCCCATTTCCAGATCACAGGATTTGGCTAATTCGTCGCGAGGTCTTATCCCTGCAGAGATGACCAACATATCTGTTTTAAGAGCATCATCTTCGCCGAATTGCATTCCCTCTATGGATCCATTACCTAAGATCTTACTGGTTGCTTTATTCAGGTGAATATTGATCCCCAGAGATTCTAATTTCAATTTTAAGACATCACTTCCTCTGCTATCCAGTTGTCGGGGCATTAATTTAGGAGCAAACTCCACCACATGGGGTTCCAGTCCCATATCCATTACAGCCTTTGCCGCTTCAAGTCCTAATAATCCACCACCCAGAACGGCAGCTTTTGCTTCCGG
>JANXFM010000153.1 GCA_024959975.1 Flavobacteriales bacterium | reverse complement strand
AAATCGTAACTTTATTTGGGATGACTAAATCATGTATAAAGAAAAAATACAACCGATATGTATGAAGATATAATCAAAGAAAAAGGTTTATCCGAAGATGAGGTTTTAAGTATCGTTTATGAGTGGTACAGCAATAGGATATATCCTGATATATTACAAGATGAGAAGGGCTCAGACTTGAAGGAAATATGCGAACATCTATTTCATGAAGAACACCATGAGTTTTATGATGAGCCCGAACTTATGACTTGGCATGAGGCAATGAAAAAATATGAAAACCATCCAGAGTGGAGATTGCCTACTAAAAAAGAGTTAATAGAGATGTATCAGTCTAATAAGCACCCTTTTGAAAATGATTTTTATTGGTCTTCATCGGAGAGCTCTAATTACAACGCGTGGAGCGTCAGTTTAGGTAATGGTTATCCGGCCAACGACTATAAGGACTACCCATACAGGGTTCGTGTTATTCGCGCTTTTTTACACTTCACCCCTTTACCTACTTATCAGAACATAGCTCCTTCTGACAAATAATTATGAAAAACCTACTTTACATTCTGCTATTTGTCCCGCTGTATGTAATTGCACAGAATGATGACCCTTGTTATTCGATTAATGATTATAATCTTCTTACTCAAGAAACGAACCCAATAATCACTAAGAATTTTGTTCAAGGCTGGAATATGTTTGGATACCCTTGTGTTCAACCAATTGATTTAGTTGAAGCATTTAATTCTATTTTAGATAAAATTGAAATAGTAAGAGACAATAATGGCAGTGTATACATGCCTGAATATGGCTTTAATAGTATAGGCTTTTTAGAACGTGGAGAAGGCTATCAGATAAAAATGAATGCAACAGAATATGGTTTTTCGTTTTGCGAAAGTATTTCCCTTCCAGTTATTGAAGGTTGTACAGATTGTGAGGCCGTAAATTTTAGTTGGTTGGCAACAACAGATGATGGAAATTGTAATTACGACTCAGATGGGGATGGTATATATGATGCTAATGAAGTTTTAGGATGTCAAGATTCATCTGCTTGTAACTACAATGAATTGGCAACAGATGAGGGAGAATGTACTTATGCTGAAACAGGATATAATTGTGAAGGTGATAAACTTCAACATCAAATAGGTGACTTTGCAGAGGGTGGAATAGTTTTCTACATAGACGAAACAGGTGAGCACGGTTTGGTAGCCACACAAGAAGATCTAGAAGGCACTTATGAGTGGGGTTGTTATGGCGAGAATGTTGACGGCGCAAATGGAACAGCCATAGGTACAGGCTATCAGAATACATTGGATATTGTAAATCAAAACTGTCAAACAGAATATGGAAGCATCACTACTGCCCAAGCCGCCTTAGATGCTCAAATAGATGGTCATGAAGACTGGTATTTACCATCGAGAGACGAACTCTACGAAATGTATTTAATTATCGGACAAGGGAGCTTAAACGTCAATAATAACATAGGCGGATTTAGCGATAGATGGTACTGGTCTTCCTCGGGGTACACGTATAACGGCGCGTGGTCCGTCTATTTCAGTAATGGTCTCACGTACTACTACTATAAGAGCTATCCAGGCAAGGTTCGTGTTATCCGCGCTTATTAACTCTTTACCTATTTAACGCTAATCCGTTCCTTCTAACAACTAATTATGAAAAAGATACTTTACATACTACTATTGGCTCCATTGGTTGGGTTTGTTTCCTCTTGTGGTAAAGACATAAAAGGATGTACTGACTCTTTAGCTTCTAATTATAATTCGGAAGCCACTATTTATGATAACACTTGTGTATATCTTGGCTGTACAGATGATTTAGCGTGTAACTATGATTCTACAGCAATGACCGATGATGGTTCTTGTGAATTTGCTGAACAAGGGTATGATTGTGATGGGAATATAGAGTACTTTGTTGGAATGGCGGCTGAGGGCGGTATTGTGTTCTATGTTGACGAAACAGGCGAACACGGTTTAGTTGCAGCTATGGAAGACATAGAAGGAACGTATGAGTGGGGTTGTTATGGAACAGATATAAACGGTGATAATTCCAGCGTAAGTCCAGAACTAGATGGTATAGGCACAGGCCTACAAAACACTTTAGAGATTGTAGCAGGATGCTCAGAAACACCAATAGCAGCGAGTGAGGTATTAGCCTATGAATATGGAGACTATAGCGACTGGTATTTACCCTCAAAAGATGAACTTAAAGAAATGTATAACACCATAGGAAACGGAGGATCTGAGGGCGATATAGGAGGTTTCGGAAATAATTGGTATTGGTCTTCCTCGGAGAGCAATTTTAACGACGCGTGGCACGTCTATTTCAGTAATGGTGACACGATCAGCAACGGTAAGAACCATACAGGCAGGGTTCGTGTTATTCGCGCTTTTTAACACTTTACCCCTTTACCTATTTAACGATAATCCGTTCCTTTTAAGTTGTAGTTCAATAACTGTATTTTCCTGTAATATTTAGTGTTTAGGTAGGTGTGTGGATGTCTTATGCTAAATAGCCCACCCCCATGAGTGTTTTTTGGATACCCACCCCATATATTTACCGTTAAAAGGGCATTCCCTACCTTTTACCAGTTCGATAGTGTCCATATCATGACTACCAATCGTAATCTTCTAGTTCAAAAATATCATGAACAGATCGATTACAAACATGAGCAATTTTTAATGCCAGAATGGTAGATAAATTGTATTTCCCCAACTCAATTGCATTGATTGTTTGCCGACTTACTTTTACCAATTCAGCTAATTGAGCTTGGGTGATTTTTTTTTTAGCTCGTTCTACTTTAATACTATTCTTCATGGACTAATGCTATTTTAGATTTATTTTTCATCCATGTAAACCGGATGATAAAGAATAAAAGTATGGTGAAAATATTAAATGCCATCACCCAAAAGAAGCCCATTCCATAGATGAAAATAATCGTAAATAATAAAATTGCATAATTGAAATAGGTAGCCCACACTAGGGATTCTAATCTAATCTTTGAAATGAGTTCATCTTCTACTACCTCTTTAGAAAAAGCAATCAATATTGCCCCAACAATAAAAAACACACAGCTAAGTTCATCAAATACATTATGCTTTATAAAGGCGAATACATCTCTACCTCCCATTATCTCATCATTATAAAATGCAAAAACAGTTATATCTAAAAAATCCGGTTGAAACTCAAAAAATAAAAATGCTATCAACATCAAAAAGCCTGGCACTAACAAGACCCAACCAATTTTCTTCAAATAATTGGGTAATAAATAATTCATTTTCATAATAGTAGATTTAAAAATTAATATTTAAATATAATAAACATTAAATGTAAAGCAAACATTACATTTTAAAAGGTTCTGTCGCATTAATCTAAAATCCACTAACTTTTGTGTTTCTTGATAAAAACTGAAAAACATAAGGTGTTTATTATTTGATATTTAACTTTTTTATAGAATAGTGATTTAAGTGAAAAATGGTCAAAAACAATTAATGCGACAGAACCTTGTATTTGACCATAGTATAAACCTTTTAATAAAGGTGCGATTATCTACAAAAATTACAATTGCGAACTCTGTGATTTCTGCATCTTTGATTGTTTCGTGTCTTACCTGTTTCCCGTATAACTATATTTATTAATTCCCCAATTGCGTGTCCAAGAGTGTGTGATGCGTTGTGTACATCATTTTGATAATAATTATTTTGGTAATAGTCCTGTTGCGTATATTGATAAGGGTTTGTATATACAGGTTGCGTGTATATAGGTTGTGCATACGGGTTTTGCTGATACGGTTGATAAACATAATTTGTGTTTATCTCTGTATGCTGTGTGTACGTTGTGTTTTTCCAACAATCCTGTGCGGTTGAAGGTAGCGATAAAATCACCGTAACCACTAATAATAACTTTTTCATAATTTCTGTTTTTAGTTAAGTGATACATCAATTATCATTCCATTTTCCTATAATATTTAGTGTGTTACTAGGTGAGTGGATGTCCTATACTAAATAGCCCATCCCATATTACTATAAACTCAAGAAAACCTACCGAGTTCATTTTTAATGACAACTATATTGTTTCATTATTTAATTCAATAATTCGTTAAAAGCCTTATTCCTCCTCTCATCATCACTAATATCAATTCCCTTTTCTTGGCAGTAAATCATAACTTCAAAAAGCAAATCACCAGCCTCGTCCAAGTGTCTTAATATCTTTGTAGCGGCCGATAAAGAAGTGTAGGAGTTTTCTATTTCAGTGGTAAGCCCTTCTGAGAGCAATTGTGCTTTTAACTTTCTATATCGTTCTCTAAACTCTTCTTCCATACCACAAATTCATTAGTTAATTACTTTACAACTATGTTCCTAGTTTCCAGTTACTAATATCTTCTTTATGTAACTGAGAGTAAAATTCTCTTCTTTCCTTTTCATCTGGAAATATATCTACCAGATTATATGCAGAACCGTCTGGGCGAACGCCCATAATCAAGAATTCATTCTTATAATCTACGTCATCAGCATATTTCCTGTCACATACATAAAAAACATCTTTGTTTATTTCAATTAAAGTGCAGAAAGCCCAATCGTGCGCAAACGAACCTCCTCCTTCCTCAGTCTGCTCAATCGTACGCTGAACATAATACATCAGCTTGAATACCTGGACTTTTGTTGGCTCAAATTTCTTATTATTTCTCCTATCTTCTTTCATTTAATTGGTTATTAGAATAGTCTAAATTTAGAGAAAGAGAAATTAATATCAATTATTTCTACTGAAAATCCTCTTTTAATTATTTGGGTCATGTGAGCTTACTTTTCCTATCGTATGATACATTTCTACCAATTCATTCTTTGAATGTATGTACCAGTCTGTGTAGTCCATACTATTAGTCGTGTTTTTGTTCGTGTGGATGTCCTATGCTAAATAGCCCACCCCCATGAGTGTTTTTTGGATACCCATCCCATAAATTTACCGATAAAAGCGTATTTCCTGCCGGTAACTAAATTGGTCTTTATAATTACATTTCTTTTTACTAAATTAAGATTTAATATTATGAAATTCTGCCTATAAGGGTTGTTTTACCATGTTAAATGCTACTCAAGTAGCTCAGAAACCTATTGGAACTACTTAATGTTATTATCACATTCTAATTCCCACTATGATTAAAAAACTACTTTATATATTCATTCTACTACCTCTGTTTGCGTTTGGGCAAGAAGAAGACCCTTGTTATTCTATTAACGATTACAATCTTTTAACTCAAAAAGCTAACCCACCTATCACATTAGATTTGCTAATTGGATGGAATATGGTTGGGTATGGATGTAGAGAAGCTGCTGACAGCCAATCTATTTTTCAGTCTATTTCAGATGTGATTGTAATAGCAAAAGATAATATAGGTTATGCTTACCTTCCTGAATGGGGATATAATGGTATAGGAGACCTTTTACCTAATCAAGGATATTTGGTTAAAATGAGTGAATCTGTAGTGAGCTTTCAGATTTGTACAAGTCCGATTAACTATCATCAAATTCAAGGTTGTATGGACTGTGAGGCTGTAAACTTTAGTCAGTGGGCAACAATAAATGATAGATCGTGTGTCTATGATTCTGATTATTATGGTACTAATGAAGCTGAAGAAGTTATTGGATGCCAAGATGTAAGCGCTTGTGATTATAATGAGTTGGCTACAGGTGAGGGTGTGTGTCAGTATGCCATAGAAGGTTATGATTGTGATGGGAATTTAATGCAACTTCAAGTGGGAGACTTAGCAGAAGGCGGAATAGTCTTTTATATTGACGAAACAGGTCAACACGGATTAGTAGCAGCTATGGAAGATTTAGATAGTTATTATGAGTGGGGCTGTTATGGAACTACGGATGGTACAGAGGGCTGTTTGGATGCAAATGCAACAAACTACGATGTAGATGCAACCGTTCAAGCAGAAGATGAGTGGGGGAACCTATTATGTGCCTATACATCTTGTGATGATGTTCCTTCTGATGGATGTCTGTTTGCTGAATGGGGCGTTTTGGGTACTTTTTACACACCTGGTGATTGTTCAAGTTTTGGAGGGACACCATGTGGTGGAGAAGGTGATATGACTATGGGAACAGGTCTACAAAACACATTAGATATAGTATCAGGATGCTCAGAAACACCAATAGCAGCAAGTGAGGCATTAGCTTATGAAGCAGAAGGCTACAACGACTGGTACTTACCCTCACTATATGAACTCATAGTAATGTATATGACCATAGGACAAGGTGGCACAAATGGTAATTTAGGTGGATTCAGTAATTGGGAGAATAGGTATTGGTCTTCCTCGGAGAACGCTACTACGCCCAGCGCATTTTCCTTCAATTTCGGTGAAGGTTACATGCACCTCAGCAGTAAGATCAGTACGGGCAGGGTTCGTGTTATTCGCGCTTTTTAATCCGTTCCTTCTAAGTTGTAGTTCAATAACTAGGGTTCGGAATAGTTTTAATATATTTACAAAGCAGGGGAAAGTGATTTTACACCTTGTTCATTTGATTTCGGTACTCTAATCGGTGAGTTGAAAATAGCAGTATGGCTGTAACTCCCGTAGAACATAGGGTTTGGAAAAGAGGTTCGAGTCTCGTCCAGACCGCAGCAAACTTGAAAACTCCTCCGTTAATTCGGAGGAGTTTTTTGTTTCCGATACATACGGGATTTAATTTCTTGAGCAACCCTAATTTGACGATTTTACCGTTTTCTTCCTATTTCCTACCGATTAATAAATACGTTTCCCAACAACATTTCTTTTTCTTATCCTGTGGCTTAATCCTTGGAAATAAGGCTGTTTTTTAGGTTGTTGTAAACATCCCTCAGGTAGTTTAGATACCTATTGGAGTACCTTATTGTTGTTTCCAGAATAAACTACCCCCAGAAAATGAAAAACTTCACATAAAAATTTCATGAGACACATACCATCGACATAAAAAGATGAAATTGACTTAGTAATACGCTTTAAAATTTCTTATAAGCTATAAAAATCGTAACTTTATTAAGGATGACTAAATCATGTATAAAGAAAAAATACAACCGATATGTATGAAGATATAATCAAAGAAAAAGGTTTATCCGAAGATGAGGTTTTAAGTATCGTTCATGAGTGGTACAACAATAGGATAGATCCTGATATATTACAAGATGAGAAGGACTCAGACTTGGAGGAAATATGCGAACAGCTATTTCATGAAGAACACCAGGCGTTGAAGGAGTTTTATGATGAGCCCGAACTAATGACTTGGTATGAGGCAATGGAAAAATATGAAAACCATCCAGAGTGGAGATTGCCTACTAAAAAAGAGTTAATAGAGATGTATCAGTCTAATAAGTACCCTTTTGAAAATGATTTTTATTGGTCTTC
>JANXFM010000188.1 GCA_024959975.1 Flavobacteriales bacterium | reverse complement strand
AAGGTCACCACCTTTCAAAGCAATGACACCATTTTCAATAGCATGCCTTTGCTCCTTGATGTATTTTTTTCGAGTCCACTTTACCAGATCCATCATCGGTGCTACAGCCCTTGTAATCACAAAATCAAAACTACCCTTCACCTTTTCAGCACGCATATGGTATGCTTGAACATTCTTTAAACCAATCGCATCAGCGATTTCCTGAACAACTTTAATCTTTTTCCCGATAGAATCGATCATCGTAAAAGACACTTCCGGAAAAAGAATAGCTAATGGAATTCCTGGAAATCCACCACCACATCCTAAGTCCATCAGCTTTGTGCCGGGTTCAAATGTGATGAATTTTGCCAGAGACAAAGAGTGTAAAACATGTCGCTCATACAGACTTTCGATATCTTTACGAGAGATTACATTAATTTGCGCGTTCCACTCCTCATAAAGAGGTTTTAACTGCGTAAACTGTTCTTTTTGGTGCTCCGTTAAATTTGGAAAGTATTTTTCTATGATCTGTAGATCAGTACTCATTTTCGTTGGTTTTCAATATTTGCAATAAAAGATCGCGCGCACGAAACAACTTGGCCTTTACCGAACCTAGTGGCATATCTAATTTTTCGGAAATCTCAGCATAAGACATCTCATCCAAATAGCGCAAAATGATCAACTCTCGATAGTGTGGCTTTAAACGCTGAACCATACCAACTATGTGTTTGTTTTTTTGTTTCCGAATCAAATTATCCTCCGGATCAAGACTGCTATCCACAACATCTATCCCTTTACTTTCCTCATTCTCTGTTTCCTGATCAATAGAAACGGTTTTCTGATCTTTTTTACGAAAGAAATCAATTAAAGTATTATTGGCAATGGTTTGAATCCAGGTACTAAAAGCAAATGAGTTATTATAGGACTCTAATTTATCGAAAGCCTTGCTAAAAGTCGCAATCGCCAAATCCTCCATATCTTCTTTACTCAAAAGTTTCAATGAAAAAATTTTCTCTATGCTATCCCAGTACAAAGACATCAGCTCAGAGTAAGCCTTCTGACTCCCCGCTATGGCCTGCTTGACAAGCAAAGAATCGCGTTCTTTATTATTTTGTTCTAAACCCAATGGTGGACTTTTTTTTGTACGTATGGATAAATATAACATGAAATGATTAAGTATGAACACAATCCCATAAAAAGGTACTATGTGACATTCATTTCGGCAAATCAAAGATTCAGTGGCAAAAGTACTATTAATCCACAAATCACTCCATAAATACGAGCTTTAGATGCACAGACCATACAATTCAATTATCTTTGCCCAAAATTCCTATAAATGAAGTTCACCTTAGAGAAAACTGATCCGCAATCGCAAGCCCGAGCAGGACTGATAGAAACGGATCACGGAACCATACAAACACCCATATTTATGCCCGTTGGTACTGCTGCAACAGTAAAAGGTGTACACCAACACGAATTGGAGAATGACATTAAAGCACAAATAATTTTAGGAAATACCTACCATTTGTATTTGCGTCCTAAAATGGAAGTTTTAGAAGGTGCAGGTGGACTACATAAATTTATGAATTGGAAAAAACCGATCTTAACAGATAGTGGTGGTTTTCAGGTATATTCTCTTTCCGGACGCAGAAAGATTACCGAAGAAGGTGTGCGTTTCAAATCTCACATCGATGGTTCTTACCACTTCTTTAGCCCGGAATACGCCATGGATGTGCAAAGAACAATAGGTGCCGATATCATCATGGCTTTCGACGAATGCACACCTTATCCATGCGATTATCACTATGCCAAACGTTCTATGAAAATGACGCATAGATGGTTAAAAAGGTGTTGTGAACACTTTGATAGTACTCCTGATAAATACGGATTCAGTCAAACCCTTTTCCCTATTGTTCAGGGAAGTACGTACAAAGACTTAAGAAAACAATCTGCAGAAGCCATCGCTTCTTTTGAAAGAGAAGGAAACGCTATTGGCGGTTTATCGGTAGGTGAACCGGCAGAAGAAATGTACGCGATGACAGAGGTAGTGACTGCTGTACTTCCAAAAGATAAACCCCGTTACTTAATGGGTGTAGGAACGCCGGCAAACATTCTCGAAAATATTGCTCTGGGTATTGACATGTTCGATTGTGTTATGCCTACACGTAACGCTCGAAATGGAATGCTTTTCACAAGTGAAGGAACCATCAACATCAAAAACAAGAAATGGGAAAAAGACTTCTCTCCCATCGATTCTAACGGAGAATCCTTTGTCGATAGCACCTATTCTAAAGCTTATTTACGTCACCTTTTTATTTCAAAAGAACTATTAGGTAAACAAATTGCAACAATTCATAACTTAGGTTTTTATATTTGGTTAACGAATGAAGCTCGCAGAAGAATATTAGACGGTACTTTCTACGACTGGAAAGAACAAATGGTTAAAAAATTAAGTCTTCGATTGTAATTGAAAAAACTAGACAGATACATATTAAAACAGTTCTTAGGAACTTTTGCTTTTACACTGATACTCATTCTATTGATATCCGTAGTTTTTGATGTGTCTGAAAAAATTGATGACTTCTACAGACGAGAAGCTCCTCTGGATGCGATAATATCTGATTATTACGTGAATTTTATCATTCACTACGGGCTCTTATTTAGTGCACTATTCACATTTATTGCAGTTATTGTCAGCACTTCAAAACTCGCTAACAATACCGAAATTATTGCGATGCTCAACTGTGGATTGAGCTTAAAAAGACTTTTAAAACCTTATTTTGTAGGGGCCGCCATTATTGCTTGTGTTTCATTCTATTTAAACAACTGGGTTCTTCCCACAACCAATCAATCGCGATTAGACTTTGAACAAGAATACATTCGCTCTAAAAAAAATGAGCGTTATAAAAACATTCATCGGCAAATAAGCCCTGATCATTACATCTACCTGGAAAGTTACAATACAAAAAAACAAAAGGGTTTTCGTTTTAGCTACGAAATTTTTAAGGATGATAAATTGGCCTCGAAGTTTAAATCAGACTTTATCACCTGGGACACATTAGAAGGGAAATGGTTGGCTGAAAATTATAATTTCCGGGAACTGGAAACCTTTGGAGAAAAAGTTGAAAGAGGTTCAAGTACATTTAAAGATTTTGGATTTAAACCCGATGAATTGGTGTACCAAAAAAACAGCGCCAATCTAATGACCTTACCGGAACTACACTCTTTTGTTAAAAAAGAGAAAATAAGAGGTGCAGAAAACATCCATTATTATTTACTGGATCTGTATCAACGCTACGCAACTCCTTTTACGACATTTATCCTAACCTTAATCGGCTTTAGTGTTGCCATTCACAAAAAAAGAGGAGGAATTGGTATAAACCTCGTTTATGGCTTTGGTTTAACCACGCTATTTATACTTTTTCAAAAAATATCCATCACCTTTACCACAAATAGCGACCTGAGCCCATTATTGGCGATTATGCTCCCAAATATTCTATTTGGAGTTTTCGCCTACTATTTATTCCAAAAAGCTGAGCGCTAAAGAACAGATTGCCAAACAAAATAATGAGCCGGCCAATCGTCATGTGAAATCGGGTTTGAAAAAATTCCAAACATCGTAGACCCACTTCCACTCATTGCTGCATAATCTGCACCCAATGAATAAAGCTTTTCTTTAATATCTGCTAATTCAGGATGGTTTGGGAAAACCGATTTTTCAAAGTCATTTACCAAATCTGTCTTCCAACTATGGATATCTTTTTCTACAATACGCTTACAAGAATTCGATTCTTTAGGTGAAATAGTGGCAAATGCCTCTACAGTAGAAATATGAATATTAGGATGAATAAGCAACAAATACTTCCCCTTTAAATCAACATTTATCTTGTTTAACAATTCTCCTCTACCTTCAGCATATTGGGGTACTTCATCGACAAACAAAGGGCAATCACTACCTAAGGTCAATGCATATTCTTTTAATTTATCTACAGATATTTGCAAAGAAAGTAAGCTGTTGAGCAACTTTAAGGTATAAGCTGCATCTGAGGAACCACCACCTAAACCTGCTCCCATAGGAATAATCTTATGTAAATGAATCCTCACCCCGGGCAAAGAATACACACTATGTAAAAGCTTGTAAGCCTTAACACATAAATTTTCACCATCCGGAATTGATAAACCGGAAGATTTAAAAACACACTCCCCTGATTCTAAAGAGTTATCCTCGATAATTTCAAGAACATCATGAAGTGGGAATTGATAAAAAACAGTCTGTAAATTATGATAACCATCGACACGTTTTGCAATTATTTGCAATCCTAAATTGAGCTTAGCAGGTGGGAATAATATCATTGAATGGTGTTCTTTGAAACAAAAATAAGAATTGTGAACCTTTTTTGTAGCTCAAAAAATGAAATATTGTAATTTGCAGGCGTAATTTATTACTATGGAAAGATTAGATTTTGAACAACCCATCGTTGAACTTGAAGAACAATTAAAAAAAGCTGTTCAACTTGGGGAAGATACCGATGCTGATGTTACCAAAACGGTTAAAGACATCGAAAAGAAGCTGACCAAGCTTCGTAAAGAAATTTACGAGAACCTTTCGGCATGGCAGCGGGTGCAAATCTCGCGCCATCCAAACAGACCTTACACGCTTGACTACATAGAGGCTTTAACTGAAGGTAGCTTCATCGAACTTCACGGAGATAGAACCGTAAAAGACGACAAAGCTATGGTAGGTGGATGGGGTATCATCGATGAACAATCTGTGATGCTTATCGGTCAACAAAAAGGAAAGAATACCAAACTTCGTCAATATCGAAATTTCGGTATGGCCAATCCGGAAGGATATAGAAAAGCTTTACGCTTGATGAAGATGGCTGAAAAATTCAACAAACCCATTATTACCATCATCGATACTCCGGGTGCTTACCCCGGATTGGAAGCTGAAGAACGTGGACAAGGAGAGGCTATTGCCAGAAAC
>JANXFM010000144.1 GCA_024959975.1 Flavobacteriales bacterium | reverse complement strand
CTTGTTGTGCAATATGAAAAAAAGAATAAAAATGTTTTTTTGGTTGCTGAAGATGAAAATAGTTTTAAATTTGCAACCGCATAAGTCGAAAGGCTTGTGGATTTACCAGCGGATATGGTGGAATTGGTAGACACGCTAGATTTAGGATCTAGTGCCGTGAGGTGTGTGGGTTCGACTCCCTCTATCCGCACTAAGCTCGCTTTAACTAGTGAGCTTTTTTATGTGGACTATTTTTAATCAGATAGAATTACATTATCTGGAAATTTTTCAAGAATGAAAGTCTTTAAATTTGGTGGTGCCTCAGTAAAAGATGCTGCGGGTGTTAAGAATGTAGCGAAAATCCTTTCAAAGTATAAGGAGGATGAACCTTTGGTGGTAATTTCTGCCATGGGAAAGATGACAAATGCACTCGAAGAAGTTGCCCGGGCGTTCTATTTAAAACAAGACGATGTTTCTGACAAATTGAATTTTGTTAAAGAATTTCACAGTAAATTTCTTAAAGAATTATTTGAAGAGGGGCATCCGGTTTTTGATGCTGTATCCAATTTATTAGTTGAAATAGAGTGGGCTTTAGATAGCGAGCCTCGCCCAGATTATCCTTTTGAGTACGATCAAATTGTGTCTGTTGGAGAATTATTGTCCACCACTATTGTAAGTGCTTATTTAAAGGAAATTGGCATTGATAATGATTGGTTGGATGCTCGAGATGTAATAAAAACAGATAATAAGCATCAGTCAGCAGTTATAAATTGGGATCTTACAACGGCTTGTATTAAAGAAAAAGTTAACACAGATCGACTGACCATCACACAAGGATTTATTGGCTGTACATCAGAAAACTTTACTACGACATTAGGTAGAGAGGGGTCAGATTATAGTGCTGCCATCTTTGCAACAGTTTTAGGAGCTAAAAAATTAGTGATTTGGAAAGATGTTATCGGAGTGCTCCATGCAGATCCTCGCTATTTTGATGATGCAAAAAAGGTAGAGAAACTATCTTTTCAAGAAGCAATAGAGTTGGCTTTTTACGGAGCTTCAGTTATCCACCCTAAAACACTTCAACCTTTAAAACGTAATCGTATTCCTTTACAAGTACGTTCTTTTATTGATCTGGAGCAAAAAGGAACCTGGGTTGCAGAAGATGAAGTTACTTATCCGGATACTGCATTTTATATCTTGAAAAAGAATCAGACACTATTATCGATTTCTGCAAGAGATCTGGATTTTATTGTGGAGAATCACCTTTCATCCGCATTTTTAATATTGGCTAAATACAATGCCAAAGTAAATTTGGTTCAAAACTCAGCAGTATCTTGTTATTTTGCTTTGGATGTGGATGATTTACAAATTGATGCTTTAGTTGAAGAGTTGTCTAAGCACTTTAAAGTGAAATATAATAGTGGGCTAGACTTACTAACGGTTCGTCACTACCATGATGAAGATGTGGACCTGTTACTCAACGACAAAGAAGTGTTGCTGACTCAAAAAAACAGAACTACCATACAGGTATTGTATAAGTAAGCACGGATGTAATTCTTAGGCTTTTACCAGTGTAATTACCGAGCATTTGCAATCCACTTTATTTTGAATTGTTTTAATGCATGCTTCCAGAGTTGCCCCAGTGGTAAAGACATCGTCAACTAAGAGAATGTGTTTTCCTTTGAGTGCTTCGTTATTTATAACCTCAAAAGCTGTGTTTACATTATCCCAACGTTCCAATCGGTTTTTGTTCGTTTGACTTTCAGTAAATTCTACGCGTTGCAGACTGTTAGAATCAATAGGTATCGACCTTATATTTTGAAGGCCTTTAGCAATCAAATTACTTTGATTGAAACCACGAATTTTCAACCTTTTTGGATGTAAAGGCACTGGAATGATGCTATTAATTCCCTGAAAAAACCCATCACCTAATTTAATAGCCAATTGTTCAGCTAAGAACAGGGCCAATTTTTTTTGATTTTGGTATTTTATGGAATGAAGAATCTGTTGTATGCCTTCTTTTTTGGTAAAGTCAATAAAGAAAGCTACTTTTTCCACTTTAACTCTACCACGTAATGCTTTTTGAATTTTACGGGTATTGGGATGAGATTCATAGATCAGGTGGATCTCACATTTTAAACACAACTCATCTTTGGGATTAATGACGGGCCTTGAACAAGCACCACAAATTTTAGGAAAAAACAGATTAAGGATATTATGTATTAGCATTATAGCAATTATTTCTTTCAACTAAAGATAGTTTTTAATGACTAATTATTAATGATCAATTTCAGGTTTATTTTTACTGAAAGCTGACATCTGAGCGCTTATTTCCAATTATTAATTAGTCATCAGTCATTATTAATTAACTTATCTTTCGGCATTAAAAACAGCTACAATGGCAACAATAATATCCTATAACGTAAACGGAATTCGGGCGGCTTTAAAAAAGGGTTGGGCAGAATGGGCAAGAGCTACAAATGCTGATGTGATCGGTTTACAGGAAACCAAAGCACAACCCGATCAATTGGATCTATCGGTTTTTGAAGATTTGGGTTATCACCATTATTGGTTTTCGGCTCAAAAGAAAGGTTACAGTGGTGTGGCTTTGTTGTGTAAGGAGAAACCTTTGCATGTAGAATATGGTTGTGGTATTGAAAAATACGATTTTGAAGGTCGGGTTATTCGAGCTGATTTTAAAGACTATTCAGTTATTTCGGCATATTTTCCTTCAGGGACTACCGGAGGTGTGAGACAAGATTTTAAAATGGAATTTTTAACAGATTTTCAGCAATACATTAATGCGTTAAAAAAGGAAATTCCAAATTTGGTTATTTCCGGTGATTATAATATTTGTCATGAAGCCATAGATATTCATAACCCGGTAGCGAACAAAAAAACTTCAGGTTTTTTGCCGGAGGAAAGAGCTTGGGTTACCGATTTTATTAAAAGTGGTTTTGTAGATAGTTTCAGGCATCTTAATAAAGATCCGCATCATTATTCCTGGTGGAGTTACAGAGCTACTGCCAGAGAAAGAAATAAGGGCTGGAGAATAGATTATCATATGATTAGCGATACTCTTTTACCACGCTTAAAAAGAGCTGCCATTTTACCCGAAGCAAAACATTCAGATCATTGTCCGATATTGGTTGCCATAGAATAAAAAAAATGTCCCGATATCGGGACATTTTTTATGAAGCATATTTAATTTAATATACGACGATTTGTTTTGTTTCCCGGTAATTACCAATGGTACAATTTAAGAAGTACAAGCCTGGTTTTAAATCGGGCATTAAAGTTTTTAAATCGATTTGATGTTGTCCGGATTTGTAATTTTCATTCATCGAACAAATTTGCTTTCCTAGTACATTTGTAAGGTTTAATTCAACCTTGTGGGGATTGAGCAAATTAAACTGAATAATTGCATTTCCATCATTTGGGTTAGGGAACACTTCCAAATGGATATTAGAAGCTGTTAGCTCCTCTGTGCTAAGGCTAGGAACACCAAAGCGGATATTGTCTATGTATAGGTAGTTACCGTTGCTTCCGGCAAATTCAAATACTGCCTGTACGTGTGAATCTCCTACCCAGGGGTTTAAACTTATTCTTTGCTCTTCCCAAAGTGCATCTGTAGGATTAAAGTCAAAGAAATAATTTGTTGATACTGTAACTAAATTATCAGTACTCTTAGCAAGCCTATTAGACCAAGTCTGCCCACAGTTACTAGATATTTTTACTTTAAGTTCGTCAGCACTTTCATGATTTTTACGAGCATAGGCATAGTCGTAATACATATAGCAAGGAGCCGGAACATTAGATAAGTCAAATACAGGAGTGTAAGCTTTTCGTGTTCCTTGTTCTATGAAATCCCAACTTCGAATGCGTATAGATCCATCGGAAGTAGTACTTCCCAAAGTATTCCAGTGCCATGTTTCCCCTTCAAAATATTCTTCTACGTACCAGTTAGCGTATTGGTTTGAATTTGAAGGAAATTCATTTGAATCAAAGTTAATCGTATTTGGAGCAGTGAGTAATTCGGATTGATCTTGAATGTAAATTGCATTTTCTATGGTTTTACTGTTTGTCCCTCCCGAAGTAGTGATTGCCAGACTTACATCGTATATGCCTGCTTGGTTATAAGTAATAACCGGATTTTCCTCAGTAGATGTTGATGGCGTTCCACCGGTAAAAGTCCACTCATAACTTATAGCAGTGCTATAATTCCACGATAAATTTATCCATTCAACTTCTTGCATAGGGCAGCTTACCGAAGATTCATTTTTAAAGTCAATAGTAGCTAGACAGTCCGGAGCCACATAGTCTTCATGTACGCCGGTGAGCATTAGGTTTTCATCTGTCGGTAAGTTATTTCTTGCTGCATTAGACCATATGTATCCGGTTTCGAGTATGGTTCTCATTATAGTTTTTTGTCCGTTGGTGTACATTTTAGCACACGAAGAGTAGTCCATGTAGTTTTGTACATTGTCTAAATTTCCACAGCTGCTTTGTGTTAAATTACAATTACCAGTAGCAGATCCAATAGTGTTGGGCGTGTCTTCTATGTAGTCATCAGTGTCGCAATTTTCTTCCAGATAATTTTCATTGGAGCTTCCCCAGGTATGATGCAAGCCCAGGTAATGCCCTACTTCATGTGTTAAGGTACGCGAAGACAAATTGTTTCCGTTTGAGGCTCCAATACTTCCAAATTGTGATGCTAAAACAACGATTCCTGCATTGGCATCATTGTTAGGTGCTGAGCCGGGAAGGTAAGAATAACCACCTGCTTCAATTGTAAGTTTAGTAACAACCCAAATATTGAGGTACATTCTGGGATCCCATTTCACGAGTTCTTTTACATTTTCGCCCGCATCGTTTGTAAGCTCTGTATAGGTTCTAGTAATTCCTTGGGTACAGTTCCCATCAGGATCGAGTTTTGCTAATTTAAATTCAATACCAGTATTTGCTGAGATGTTTTTAAATTCATTTATGACTTCAGATGTGTCACTATTCATTTTGTTATAATCTTCATTGATAATGCGTATAGCATCGTGAATTTGTGCGTCAGAAATATTGCTGTTATCACCATCATGCATTACGTGTACTACGACGGGGATTACATGAATTTCATTTTCGGTTTTCCGAAATAGATTGTTTGCTATAATAGAGTCTGCCTGATGTTTCAGTAATTTTATGTTATTTAACAATTCAGGTTCGGTTTCCAGAGCTTTTTGTGCCATTTCATCTGTACCACAAAGCTTATAGTCTTGTGCAAATAGGAGTGTACTGAATAATAAACCAAGGAATAATAAATATAGTTTCATAGGGTAATCATTTTATTAACACGAATCTACTAAATTAAATTGATTAATAAATGTCCTATGAGATTATTGGAATTGTTTTATTTCAAGCGTGTTTCTTTTAAATTGATGCGTTCACCGAAAAAATATAGGGCACTTTGTTCAAAAGAGTCGGTGTAGTCCGATACATGGAATTCATGTGTTTGATTACTTTCAGAATCGTTTAATAAATTAGTGTCTGTAAGCTTTTTCTTAATGTGTTTCGAAACAATTCTTGCTGAGTTTACAATTTCTACAGTACCTTTATAGTACTGCTTTATTTCCTCCTCGATTAGTGGATAATGTGTGCAACCCAATATTAAATGGTCGATATTTAGTAACTCATCTTTTTCGAGATAGTTGGAAAGAATGGTATTTGATATTTTATTTTGGTAAAATCCTTCTTCGATCATTGGTACCAAAAGAGGTGTGGCTAATGATTTTGTTTCCAGTTCAGGATGATGTGTTTTTATTTTAGAGGCATAAACATCTGATAGGATGGTGTTTTTTGTACCAATTATTCCTACAGACCGAGCTGCAGACTTGCAAGTAAAATCTATTACCGGATCGATAACATTCACTGCAATAGCTTTGTCTTTACACAAGTCCTTTACTGCATTAAAAGCTAAAGCCGAAGCCGTATTACATGCAATAACAACCATTTTGCAATTTTGCTTGAGCAGAAAGTTGGTAATGTTTTTACTAAAGTGAATAATGGCATCCTGCGATTTGTCACCATAGGGTAAGTGTTTGGTGTCACCAAAATAGATGATGCGCTCATTGGGCATCAATTTGGCGATTTGATGTCCAACGGTTAAGCCTCCGATGCCGGAGTCAAAAATGCCTATGGCGCTTGTTTTATTCATCCAAAAAAAACATCCCCGAAGGGATGTTAAATTTTATATAGATTGTTTATTCAATCCCTAATTTAGCCTTTACTAGTGGCATAATATTGCGTGATTCTTCTCCGTAAACAATAGATCCCAGACTAATGTCGAAGATGTAAGTATAGCCCTTTTCTTCAGCGACTGCATTAATTGCATTTTGCGCTTTTTCAAGAAGAGGCGCAAGAACTTCATTTCTTTTTTGCTGAACACCTTCCTGACTTGTTTGTTGGAATTGTTGAATGCGAAGTTCAAGATCCTGAATTTCTTTAATCTTAGCTTCTTTTACAATGTCAGTCATCAAAGCTTCGTTTGCCTGAAACTCTCCTGCCTTAGTTTGGTATTCGCCATACATGGCCTGAAGCTGAGATTCCAGCATTTGACTGTATTCTTGTATTTCTTTGTCAGCATCGGCAGTTTCAGGCATAATCATCAGTAGTTGTTCAGAATGAATATGACCAAATTTATCTTGTGCGAAGCTGTTGCTTGTTAAACAAGTAAGCGCTAACAATACAATGGATGTAATTTTTTTCATTTTGTTGTTGTTGTGATTAGTAGTTATATCCTAGTCGATCAAGAATTTTTTCACTTTTATCAAGGTTTTCATCGGCATAAAGCATCAATAAATCTCCGGACTTGTCGAAAATGACACCATACCGACCTTCTTTAGCATATTCTTGAACGGCGTTATAAATCAGGTTTTGAATAGGCCTGATAAGTTCTTCTTGTTTTTTGTACAGATCACCGTCCGTACCAAATCTTTGTTGTTGAAGTTCTTTAACTTCTTTTTCTTTTTGAATGATCTCGTCTTCGCGATCTTGACGCATTTTGTCGGTAAGCAAGACTTTATCTGTTTGATAGGCGCGGTAAAGTTTATCAATGCTTTGATAAGCATCCTCAATATCTTCCTGCCATTGGTAAGAAAGATTGTCTATTTCTTCTTTAGCCTGTTTGTATTCCAGAATGTGTTCTAAGATGAATTGCGAGTCCACATAGGCAAATTTTTGAGCCTGGCTACTTCCCGTAAAAATGAAAATACTTATTATTAATAGAATCCTTTTCATAGAGCGAATTTATATAAATTAAAATTGTTGACCAATGGTAAAATGTGTTTGCCAGCCACTCTTTTCAAGTGAACCCGGTAGGGGGTCGTAACCATATCCAAAATCAAAGCCTAGCAAACCAAACATAGGCATAAATATACGAATACCCATACCCATAGATCTTTTTACCTCAAGAGGATTGAAGTTTCTGAAGGACCCCCAAGCATTTCCTGCTTCTGCAAATGCCGTAGCGTATATGGTAGAGCTTGGGTTTAGCGATAGTGGGTAACGTAGCTCAAGGGTGTATTTGGCGTAAATGCTGGCACCACCTTCTGCATCAAGGTGATTTGAAATAGAGTGGTCAGTATAACCTCTTAAAGCAACCATTTCCTTCGCATTTAAACTGTATCCTGTTGTAAGACCACTACCACCCACATCAAAGCGTTCAAATGGAGGAATACCAACTTCAGAATTATAGGTACTTAAAAAGCCAAATTCACTATGAGCTTTAATGACCAGATCAGCAAAAGGATTGGCGTACCAGGTTCCATTAAATTTAATTTTAAAGTATTCCAGCCACTCATGTTTTTCGCCTGGTGACATGGTCGAATAATCTTTGTTATTTAACAGAGAGTAAGGTGGTGTAAATTGTCCTGTAAAGGTAAATTTAGAACCTGTTTTTGGGAATATAGGGTCGAATATTGAGCTTCTGGAAAGAACGGTTCTGTAGTTGATGTTTTTAAATATCCCATTGTTAAAACCAGCAATTGAACGACTAAAATTTTCTAAATGATATTGTTGGAAGCTGATGGACTGACTCGCTGAGAAGTAGTCATCCGGCCAACGTAACCTTTTTCCTAGCCCCAAATTAATTCCTGTAATATCCATTTTGTTATCAACTACATTTGTACTATAGTCTTGTATGGAGTGATTCGCAGAAAAGGTTAAAGAATTTGGTTTATTTCCTCCCAGCCAAGGCTCTGTAAAAGAGAAAGAGTAGCTTTGGTAGTAAGAACCATTGGAGCTGGCTCTAAGTGATATTCGCTGTCCGTCTCCGGAAGGTAAAGGGCTCCAGGTACTTTTATTAAATATGTTTTTTACAGAAAAGTTGTTAAATGTTAATCCAAGAGTTCCCATAACACGTCCGGCACCCCATCCCCCTTGCAGTTCAATCTGGTCAGATGGTTTTTCTTCTACACTGTATTCAATATCCACATTCCCGGTTTGAGGATCTGGCTTTGGCGTAACACCAAGTGTTTGAGGGTTAAAATAATTTAGTCGATTTAGTTCCTCCTGCGAACGAATGATATCTGAACGACGGAAAAGCGCTCCCGGCTTCGTTCTTATTTCGCGCATAATTACGTGTTCGTTGGTCTTGGTATTACCAACAACAGAAACCTTATTGATGGTGGCCTGCTTGCCCTCGTAAATTCTAATTTCAAAGTCAATAGAATCTTCTTCTACCAATATTTCTACTGGGTCAATATTAAAGAAAAGATAACCATCGTCCATGTACAAGGAGCTAATGTCTGTCCCAGACATACTCATTTGCAGGCGTTCATTCATCATCTTTTCATCATAAACGTCACCGGCTTTAATTCCCAGCAATTGGTCCAAATATTTTGAATTGTATTTTGTATTACCCAACCAATCAATATTTCTGAAATGGTATTGAATACCTTCTTCAATGATGAGATTGATGTCTATTAAATTTTCAGAAACACTTAAGATCTCTTCTTTGACGATGCGAGCATCTCTATAGCCCTTTTCATTGTAAAGACTGATAATTTGTTCCACATCGGCATCAAAAGCTTCATCTAAAAATTTAGAGGCTTTAAAAATTCGGTAGAATTTTTTCTCCTTTGTTTCTTTAAGTTGACGTTTTAATTTTTTTTCAGAAAATTGTTTGGCACCAAAGATGTTAATTTGATTGATCTTAACTTTTTCGCCTTTATTAACATTGATATTTAAGATAATACCTGACACACTATTGGTGTCAACAATTTGGTTAATTTCAATGTTCGTGTTTAAAAAACCTTTATCATTAAAATATTCATGAACGATGTGTTTGGTGTTGTTGATTAAGTTTTCGGTAACAATTTTACCTCGTGCCAATTCAATTTTATCTCTGAGGTTGTCTACTTCAGATTTTGAGACTCCATTAAAGCCAAACTTTGAAAGTTTGGGAAGTTCTTCAAGATGAATTTCCAGGAAAATTTTGTTTCCCATTACCTTGCTAACATCGATGTGGATATCGGCAAATAAATTTTGGGCCCATAATTTTGTTACGGCTTTTGAAAGGTCTTCGCCGGGTACCATAATTTTGTTTCCTACGTTTAATCCCGATAAGGTAATGATGGCATTTTTATCCAGATTTTGTATTCCCTCTACAGTAATTTGACCGATCTCATATTCTACCGGTCTTTCGTAAGATATGTTATTCAGATTGTTTCCTATATTGATTTGAGCACATAAAGAGCTCGAAATTAAGAGGAGTAAACAATTTATAAAGCGTGTTTTTTTCATTTTAATTTTTTATCTGTTCGGTAGTCTTACCAAATCTTCGTTCTCTGTTCTGATATTCAACGATAGCTTCTAAAAAATCAGCTTTCGTAAAATCAGGCCACAATTTAGGGCTAAAATACAACTCTGCATAGGCTATTTGCCACAATAAAAAGTTGCTGATCCTATATTCACCACTTGTTCTGATTAGTAAATCGGGATTTGGATAATCTGAAGTGTAAAGTTCATTAGCGAATAAAGATTCATTAATGTCTTCAGGCTTTATCGTTTTGTCTGAAATTTTTTGTGCGATACTTTTTATCGAATTTATAATTTCTAGTTTTGAACTATAACTTAGTGCAAGAACCAGCTTAAGCCCGGTATTTCCGGAAGTTTCATTTATAATCTCAGTCAATTTTTCACGGCAACCTTTTGGTAAAGCATTTGTTTCTCCAATGGTTTGAAGTTGAATGTTATTTTTTTGAAATGTTGGAAGTTCCTTATTTAAAGCAGATACCAACAATTCCATAAGTGCACTCACTTCAGCTTTAGGGCGATTCCAATTTTCTGTAGAAAAGGCAAATAGTGTAAGTACAGAAATGCCAAGTTCTACAGATGCTTCAACAACTTCTCGGACAGATTTTACGCCATTTTTGTGGCCAATTGTTCTAAGAAGTCCGTTTTTTTTTGCCCATCGTCCGTTTCCGTCCATAATAACGGCTACGTGTTCCGGAATATTATCTTTATTAATATTTTTTAACATATTATTCATTTAAGGTAGTAATGCCTTAGGGCATTTCTTTGGTTTATCTTTAATTTTATAACTTATTGTAAATCCGGTAAAATTATACCAATCGTTATTGTTTGGGTTTCCTCTTGTTTTACCTGCTACCACATCGACACCCGGATTAGCCATTTCTGTAGCTTCTTCCGACAGGTAGTTTTCATCTACATAATATCCACTTACATCGTCTAAATAGTCCGTTTGTGTAGCGCGCCAGATCCATTCAATACTCAGGGCAAGTTTTTTTCCAAGATTAGCTTTGTAGCCCAAACCGAATGGAATAGCCCAATTGCTAAGACTGTATTTATCGATATTTGATGCAGGTGTTCCTTGTCCTTCAGTTCCCAGATCCCGGAGGTCTACCCACTGACCATTGTTGTTTTGTGCTTGTGGATTAAAAGCTAAAAAAGAAAGTCCTGCAAAAACATAAGGGCTGTAAATGGTTTTTCTTTTTCGGATCATAAACCTGTGAAAGTTAAATTCGAAGCCCATGTTTATATCGATAATTCGCGATCGGAAACTCAGATTACGCGCTTGTGTGTTTGGATGTTTAGACAGGGCATCGTCCGCTTTTATTGTACCGACTTGAAGACTTGATCGGAAGCTGAGATAGTCGTGAAAATTAATTTTATGTATAAATCCTATGGCGGGTGATTGATGGAGAAGAACTCCACCGATTTGGTCGTGACCAATATCGCCATGGTAACCCGAACCACCTAAAAACACCCCAAACTCGTTTTTTTGAGCCAGTGATACTCCTGAAATAAAGAGTAAAAGTGTGATAAGGATTTTTTTAGTCATGATTTCTCCTCTTACAAAGGCTGCAAATATAGTGATTTCCTTGTGTTTATGAGGCTTAATTACGTTTGTCTAAGCCCCAAAGGAGCTTGTTGCGTAGTGTGCTAGAAAAGTCCTGAGTATCAGTCTCTACCATATTAATTTTAAACCCTTCTTTTTTGATGATTAATTCGACGCCCGCATCAATAGTTTGGATTCTGGAATCAAGTGCCACTAAAAACTGATTTGCTCTACCCTCAACCTTTACTTTGATTTCATATTTATCACTAATAACGAGAGGGCGTACATTTAAATTGTGTGGAGCTATAGGCGTGATGATAAAGTTATCGGAACCCGGCATAACAATAGGCCCGCCACAACTTAGTGAGTAGCCTGTAGAGCCTGTAGGAGTGGCAATGATAAGCCCATCAGCCCAATAAGAATTTAGATATTGGTCGTTGATATAGGTTGTTATGGTAATCATTGAGGTGGTATCTTTTCTGGAGATGGCAACCTCATTAAGTGCAAAGTTTAAGTCACCAAAAATTGGTTGCTCTGTTTCAAGTTTGATTAAAGTACGTTGGTCTATACTAAAATGATTATTAATTAATTGTTTTATCGTTTTAGGAATTTGATCTTTAGCAACATCTGCTAAGAATCCTAAGCGACCTGTATTTACTCCAATAATTGGGATTTCGGTATCTCTGATAAGTGTGACTGCATCTAAGATGGTACCATCGCCTCCTACACTGATAAATAAGTCAATACCCTCTTTTAATTCATTATAGGAATTGTATGTTCCCAAAAAAAGATTAAGATTAATTTGCTTAGAAAGGAAGTTGTAAAATGGTTCGTAAACCAACACTTCCATATTAGCTTTTTCGAGTTCAATAAAGAGTTCGTGAACAAATGGAGCGACTTCTTGTTGAAATTGTTTTCCGTAAACTGCTACTTTCATCTTTAGACATTCAGATAGCGAATAAAAGAATCAAAGCGATCATCTAATCCTTTTTTGTAAATATTTTTGTGAAATGATGCGATGATCTGGTACTCATAACGCTCAAAAGTTTGAATGATTCCCGATAATTCTTCTTGATTAATTTTTATTAAAACCTCAATCATTTTTGAGTTAGATGAATGTGGAAGACATAAGGAATTCAATATTTTAGCTCCATTACCTTCTACAATTTGTGCTATTTGCGCCAAGCTATAGTCTCGCATACTTACTTCAATATGGAGTATGCCACCCGGTTCTGCTACTTTTAGCCATTCGCAGACTTTCTGAAGGAGATCTCTTTCGTGAATGCAGCCTAGATATTTATTGTTTTTATCAACAACAGGAAGAATGCATAGTTTTCCATTTCTAAAAAAACTTAAAGCGTCAAATAAATTTTGTTCATCGGTAATTCGCTGTTTGCTTAAGTGCTTTTTTAGATCTTCAAGATGATAATTGAGCGGAGCGTTTAAAACCACTTCTTCGTCAATTAAACCAAGGAATCCTTCAGGTCCAAGTACAGGTATCTGATTCAGCTTATAATCGTCAAAAAAATTAAGTGCTGTAGAAACATGATCCGACAAATGGAGCATTGGAATCTCGCTTTGTATAAAATCTCCTGCAATCATATTAATATCGTTTAATTACAAACTTAGTGCTTTTTAGTCTTCCTACCACCTGCTTTTTGTTATTCTTAGTTAACTAGTAAAAAGTTTTGAGTTAAGCTTTGTCCAACAACCAACCCTTCGACAAGCTCCGGGTGACAACAACTAATAACCAACAACTAACAACCACCAACCACCAACTAATACCTATCTTTGCCGGGTTGAATCTATAATTATGACACGATTAAGTGTAAATATCAATAAGGTAGCCACATTGCGAAATGCGAGAGGGCACAATACACCCAATTTACTCCAGGTAGCAAAAGATATAGAGTCTTTTGGTGCAAAGGGTATTACGGTACATCCACGACCGGATGAGCGACATATTCGTTATAACGATGTCAGAGAATTGAGTTCTGCTTTGACTGTAGAGTTTAATGTGGAAGGTTATCCTAACAAGGTGTTTATTGACTTAGTAAAAGAAGTAAAGCCTGCACAGGTAACTTTAGTTCCCGACCCTCCGGGAGCTTTAACTTCAAATGCTGGTTGGGATACGATTAAAAACAAGTCTATACTAACTGATGTAATTACTGATTTTAAGGACGCAGGCATACGCACTTCTATTTTTGTGGGCACTGAATTGAATTTTGTTGAAGGGGCTAAAGTTGTAGGCGCTGATCGAGTGGAATTATATACCGAGCCTTATGCTGATATGTATCCGAGTGATAAGAAGGCTGCCGTTAAACCATTTGTTGAGGCTGGGATCTTGGCAAAAGAGTTAGGCTTGGGTTTAAATGCAGGTCACGATTTAAGTTTAGATAATCTGAAGTATTTTACCGAAAGTGTACCTGCTTTAATGGAAGTTTCTATTGGGCATGCTTTAATTTCGGATGCTTTATACTACGGATTAGAAAACACAGTTCAAATGTATTTAGCTCGATTAAATGGCTAATATTCTTCATTCAAAAGTTTTTGGGGAGGGCAAGCCTCTGATAATTTTACACGGTCTTTTTGGTATGCTTGATAACTGGCAAGGTTTGGCAAAGAAATTTGGTCAGTTTTTTGAAACCCATATTGTAGATCAACGTAATCACGGCAAATCGTTTCATGCTGCTGAGCATAACTATGAGCTTATGTGTTCGGATTTGCTGCAGTATATCGATGCACAGGGTTTAGATAAAGTTTATTTGTTAGGACACTCTATGGGGGGTAAAACCGCCATGTTGTTTGCGACTAAGTACCCTGAAAGAGTGGAGAAGTTAGTTGTCGTAGATATAGCCCCAAAATATTATGCACCACATCATCAGGAAATATTAGCAGGTTTACATGCTGTGGAAAATGCTAAGGTTGCATCACGTAAGGAAGCTGATGAGATTTTATCAGA
>JANXFM010000197.1 GCA_024959975.1 Flavobacteriales bacterium | reverse complement strand
ATGACATTTTGTCAGAACTATTTCATTTTGTAATTTTGTCCCTGTAAAACAGTATTTAGATGGAACAGTACCACACAGGTAATAAAGTTATAGACGAAGGAAAGCAAGGAGAAGCCCTTGTACTTGATGCTCCAGATCCGGGGGGAAGAAAACTTTACATTGAGAGCTATGGCTGCCAGATGAACTTTTCTGACAGCGAAATTGTGGCTTCAATATTAACCGAGCATGGATTCAATACAACTAAAGACATTGAAGAAGCCGATGTCATTTTTGTAAACACCTGTTCAATCCGCGAAAAAGCAGAACAAACTGTTCGCAAACGATTAAGGACTTTCCAAAAACTGAAAGAAAAGAAAAAGGATATGACGATTGGTGTTCTGGGTTGTATGGCAGAACGCTTAAAATCAAAATTCTTAGAAGAAGAAAAATTAGTTGATATTGTTGTAGGACCCGATGCCTACAGAGATTTACCAAATCTTATTAACACGGTTGACCAAGGACAGAAAGCCGTTAACGTACAACTTTCTAAAGAAGAAACATACGCAGACATTAGCCCTGTACGATTAAACAGCAATGGTGTTACTGCTTTTGTATCTATTATGCGTGGATGCGATAACATGTGTACCTTCTGCGTCGTTCCGTTTACAAGAGGTAGAGAACGTAGCAGAGATACCGAAAGTATTGTAGACGAAGTCCGTGAGCTACACGAAAAAGGCTACAAAGAAGTAACTCTTTTAGGTCAAAATGTAGATTCTTATCTGTGGTATGGTGGTGGAGCAAAAATAGATTTCAAAAAACTATCAGAAATCCAACAGGCGAGTTCAGTAAATTTTGCTCAACTACTGGAAAAAGTTGCTTTAGTAAGCCCGGAAATGAGAATTCGATTTTCAACATCTCACCCTCAAGACATGTCAGATCAGGTCCTAGAAACAATGGCGAAATATGAAAATATTTGTGACTACATCCACCTTCCTGTTCAATCCGGAAACTCCAGGATTCTTAAAATGATGAATAGAGGCTATACCAGGGAATGGTATATGGAACGTATAGATGCTATCAAAAGAATCATCCCGGGATGTGCAATTTCTCAGGACATCATCTCCAGCTTCTGCTCTGAAACCGAGGAAGAACATAAAGATACTTTAAGCCTGATGGACTACGTTAAATTCGACTACGGATTTATGTTTAAATATTCGGAAAGACCTAACACGAAAGCTGCTCGTCAGTTTGAAGACGATGTTCCGGAAGAAGTTAAGTCCAGAAGATTAACAGAGATTATCGAGAAACAGCGTCAACATTCTATGGAATACAACCAAACAAGGATTGGCAAAACTTTTAAAGTTTTGGCAGAAGGCCTTTCTAAGCGGTCAGATGAGCACCTATTCGGTAGAACAACACACAATTCGGTAGCCGTATTCCCAAAGAAGCATTACAAACCCGGAGACTATGTTAAGGTGCGTATTACAGACTGTAATTCTGCTACATTGATTGGTGAAAGCGTAGAAGGATGAAAAAGCAACCAGTAGCATAAATCTGACAAATATTATGACTTCAGCACAAGATATAAAACAACGCTTTGGAATTATAGGTTCTGCACCTGAGCTGGACCGTGCTATATCTAAAGCTATTCGCGTAGCCCCTACCGATATCTCTGTAATGGTTTCTGGTGAGAGTGGTACGGGTAAAGAAGTTATTCCAAAGATCATACACCAAATGTCGGCTCGCAAGCACGGGCCTTATATTGCTGTAAACTGTGGAGCTATTCCGGAAGGGACTATTGACAGTGAGCTTTTTGGACATGAAAAAGGTTCTTTTACCGGAGCTACTTCCAATAGAAAAGGATACTTTGAAGTTGCTGATGGAGGAACCATCTTCCTGGATGAAGTCGGAGAATTACCACTAGCCACCCAAGTACGTTTATTACGTGTTTTGGAAACGGGCGAGTTCATTAAAGTAGGTTCTTCCAAAGCAGAAAAAACAGATGTTCGCATCGTAGCTGCTACCAACATAAACATGCAGGAAGCAATTCATAAAAATCAGTTTAGAGAAGATCTGTTTTACAGGCTAAATACCGTTCAGGTAAACTTACCTCCTCTTAGAGAGCGAAAAGATGATATTCATTTGATTTTTCGCAAGTTTGCAATGGACTTTGCCGAGAAATACCACATGCCCTCTGTACGCCTTAACGAAGACGCCATTAAACTTATTTCTACCTACCAATGGCCCGGAAATATTCGTCAACTTAGAAACATCACCGAACAACTATCAGTGGTAGAAGAAAGTAGAATGATTGATGTGGTGACACTGAAAAACTACCTTCCGGATAATGATGTAAAAACACTTCCCGTACTTTATAACGATGGGAAGAATGCTGAAAACGACTATACAGAAAGAGAAATTTTATACAAAGTTCTCTTCGACATGAAAAAAGACATTGGCGATCTGAAAAAATTAACTCAGAAGCTCATGAAAGGAGATGCAAACTTCAACGAAGAAAATGCGCAACTGAGCAACAAAATTTACTCTGAATACGATGACATACAGAATAGTAAAGCTATTCTACTACCATCGCAGTCAGATGCTACGAACGAACCTCGAACCATTCAAGCTCAGGAAATAAAACCTCAAGAAACTCTGTCACTTCAGGATAAAGAAATTGAAATGATAAAAAATGCACTTGAAAAACACCGGGGCAAAAGAAAAGGTGCAGCTACAGAGCTTGGAATTTCAGAACGTACTTTGTACCGAAAAATTAAACAATACGATCTATAAGATGTCAAAACTTAAGTACATTATAGCTTGTATCGCTCTTATTTGCAGTTGTGGAGTTTACACCTTTACCGGTGCCGACATACATCCTGATATTAAAACAATTTCTATTTCTTACTTCCAAAATCAGGCTACCTTAGTACAACCTGTGTTAAGTCAAAAGTTTACCGATGCACTTCAGGATCAGTTTATACAACAAACCTCTTTAAATTTGATTAAGACCAATGGAGATCTACATTTTGAAGGGTATATTAGTGATTATCAAGTAAAACCCATTAGCATAAGTTCTAACGACCAAGCCAATCAAAACAGGTTAAGCATAAAGGTCTTTGTGCGATTTAAAAATCAAAGTGAGCCCGATAAATCCTACGAACAAAGTTTTAATCGTTATGCAGACTTCGATAGCAGCCTGAACCTCTCTAATGTAGAAGAAGATTTGATGGACGAAATAATTATTGAACTAATAGAAGACATATTTAACAAAGCTGTTGTAAATTGGTAAAAATGCAAAGCACCCAATTCATAGAACTTATTCAAAAACCCGAAAGTATTCTAAAAGAAGACCTTTCGCGTTTGGATGACTTATGCAACGAATATCCTTATTGCTCGTCTTTACACAAATTACGACTTAAAGCTTTAAAAGAGGCTAATAGTGAAGCCTATAACAAAGAGCTAAAAATGACTGCAGCCATCTCCGGCAACAGAACGATTCTCTTTGAATACATTACTCAAAAATCTTTTCAAGCTCCAATAAAAGAACTTGTTAAACAAATAAAACAAAAACCTGAACAAACTTTAGACCTCGGAAAACCTCTCGAGTTTGATGATACAGAAAAACACTCTTTTAGTGAATGGTTAAAGCTCTCTCAACTCAAACCTATCGATAGAGAGGCAAAAGCTGAGAAAAAAGAAAAACTTAATCCGATAGAAAAAACAAATAAAATTGTTGATTTTATTACTGAAACAAAAAAGAAAGAACGCCCTAAAAAAGAATTCTTCTCGCCAAGTCAGGTGGCACAACAAAGCTTAACGGAAAACGACAAGCTTATGACTGAAACTTTGGCAAAAGTCTACCTAGAACAAGGGCACTATGACAAAGCAATTATAGCCTACGAAATTTTAAGTTTGAAATATCCACAAAAAAGTAGTTTATTTGCAAACCAAATTAAAGCCATTAAACAAATAAACCCATAGATATGTACGGATTGTTTTCTATTTTAATACTGATTACCTGCGCATTACTGTTATTAGTAATCCTGGTTCAAAACCCTAAAGGTGGTGGTTTATCTTCTACTTTTGGTGAAGGAAACCAATTTATGGGTGTAAAGAAAACTTCAGACTTTCTGGAGAAGAGCACCTGGACTTTAGCTTTAGCTTTGGTTGCATTAACATTGCTTTCTAACTTTGCAATCGACCGAAGTGAGGTAGAAACTCAATCAGATATTATCGAACAGGTAGAAGAAAGCGCTGAAGACTTCATACCAACTGAAACAGAAACTCCGGAAGTAGCGGAATAAGTTCCTTCCAAATCATACAAAATGCCAAACTGACCCGTTTGGCATTTTTTTTTGACTTACTTTTAATGCTTCTAAGACAATTTGACAGAAAAAATGCAATGGCATAATTTCTGACTTGATGAAGATTGATGATTTTAATTTACAAAAACTTTAATTAGACGTAAAATGGCTGAACTAAAAATAAAACCACTTGCTGACAGAGTATTGGTTGAACCTGCTGCAGCTGAAACAACTACCATTTCCGGGATCATTATTCCGGATACAGCACAAGAAAAACCACAAAAGGGAATTGTAGTAGCTGTAGGAAATGGAACTAAAGATCACGAAATGACCGTGAAACTTGGAGACCATGTATTGTATGGGAAATATTCAGGAACAGAATTAAAATTTGAAGGTAATGACTACCTGATGATGCGTGAATCTGACCTTTTAGCAATCATTTAAAAAAAACACAATGGCAAAAGATATTAAATTCGATATTGAAGCGAGAGACGCACTAAAAAGAGGTGTTGACGCGCTAGCAAATGCAGTAAAAGTAACACTGGGACCAAAAGGTCGTAATGTTGTTATCGATAAAAAATTTGGCGCACCCACCATTACGAAAGATGGGGTAACTGTAGCTAAAGAAATAGAACTTGAAGATGCCATAGAGAATATGGGCGCTCAAATGGTGAAGGAAGTAGCATCAAAAACTGCTGACATCGCCGGTGATGGTACTACAACAGCCACCGTTTTAGCTCAGGAAATTGTTGCAACGGGTCTAAAAAACGTAGCAGCAGGGGCTAACCCAATGGATCTGAAGAGAGGAATCGACAAAGCGGTTAAGGCTGTCGTTGCCGAACTTCAAAAACAATCTATTGAAGTGGGCGACAATCTAGATAAAATTGAACAAGTTGCTACCATTTCTTCAAACAACGACAATACGATCGGCACCTTAATAGCGGAAGCTATGGCCAAAGTAAAAAAAGAAGGTGTTATTACGGTTGAAGAAGCCAAAGGTACTGACACGACTGTTGAAATCGTTGAAGGGATGCAATTCGACCGAGGTTACTTATCACCGTATTTCGTTACCAATGCCGAAAAAATGGAAGCAGAATTGGATAATCCTTACATCCTGATCTACGACAAGAAGATCTCGAACATGAAGGATATGCTTCCTATTTTAGAACAAACAACACAAACAGGTCGTCCTATATTAATTATTGCTGAAGATGTAGATGGTGAAGCACTTGCTACTTTGGTAGTAAATAAAATTCGAGGTAGTCTAAAAATTGCTGCGGTAAAAGCACCAGGCTTTGGCGATCGTCGTAAAGCCATGCTAGAAGATATTGCCATCCTTACCGGTGGTACGGTTGTTTCTGAAGAACGTGGCTTCAAATTAGAAAATACTACGATAGAAATGCTCGGAGAAACCGACAAAGTGGTTATCGACAAAGACAACACAACTGTAGTTAACGGTAAAGGAGAGAAAGAAGCGATTGAATTGCGTGTAAATCAAATTAAAGCGCAAATGGAAACAACTACTTCAGACTACGATCGTGAAAAGCTACAAGAACGACTTGCTAAATTAGCAGGAGGCGTAGCTGTATTATATATTGGTGCTGCATCTGAAATTGAAATGAAAGAAAAGAAAGATCGTGTTGATGATGCACTTCATGCTACACGTGCGGCTGTAGAAGAAGGAATTGTTCCCGGTGGTGGGGTTGCACTTGTTCGTGCTGCTACTGCTCTGAATTCTGTTGAAACAGAAAATGAAGATGAAAAAACAGGTGTTCAGATCATCACCAGAGCAATTGAAGCTCCAATTCGTCAGATCGTTGCAAATGCGGGTGGTGAAGGTGCCGTGATTGTTTCTAAGATCCGCGAAGGGAATGCTGACTTTGGCTACAATGCCAAAACAGACACCTTTGAACACATGTTGGAAGCTGGGATTATCGACCCGACTAAAGTAACACGTGTTGCTCTTGAAAATGCAGCTTCTGTTGCCGGTATGTTATTAACTACGGAATGTGTTTTAGCTGATCTTCCTGAAGTAACCCCAATGCCTCCTATGGGTGGTGGTATGCCGGGTGGTATGCCGGGAATGATGTAAGATCTATTCTGAATTAAAAATAAAAGCCCTGTTTTGTGTATGCAAAACGGGTTTTTTTTGTAACCAGTGACCAGTTGGCAGCTCTCAGTTTATTGCCCCTAGTTGAAGGGTGTCTCGTAATTCGTTAAATGAAAACTCCCAAGGTAATGGCATAATTATTGTCGATTTACTATTAATTCAAATCAATATAAAACTATTAATTATGAATACTAAGTATGCATACGGCCTTTTATTTTTAGCTCTGAATTTTATTTTTTATTCTTGTGAAGATTCTAAACCTGTAAATCAAAGTCATTGTCCGGCAATTATTTTGGCAGTTTACGAAGAAGAATGGCCTAACGATTACATACTTATCAATTCCGTATCAATACAAGACCAAGAGTTAAACTTAAATGTATCGCATTCCGGTGGTTGTGCAGAACACGAGTATGTGCTAATTCAAGACCCACTATTCTGCGGAACACCACCCATTTACATACCCATCCGTTTAAGCCACAACGGCAATGGTGATCTGTGTGAAGCATGGATTACCGAAGATTTATGCTTTAACCTTAATGACACGTACGAGGAATTCCCGGAAGATGAGATCACAATTGCACTTACCAATTTCCCACACCAAAGCGATACAACCTGGATTCTAAATTAACAGAATCAAAGATATCTGCTTCCCCTTCGATAACAACTAAATTGACCTTATCAATAATCTTAGTCATTTTCAAAAAAAAAGTCCTCACTAAAAGTGAGGACCCCCTGCCAAAAAATACTCTTATTAACTGAAACTATAATATGTAACAAATGTAAGTATTTAATTATGCACAAAGCAATAGGTGTTAATACTCAATGTTTAGGTAATATCACCTATGAACATAAAAAAAAACCACCATAAGGTGAGGATTCCGTCAAAAAGTAATACCTGAAAATCGGTTACTATCGTGCGCTATAAATCAATAGGTAATGCTACTCATTACTAGAACTGGAAGCACAGAGATTAGCTTATCAAGAGTGCTTTAACAGTATCGGCAATAAGCCTACCTTCCGCCTTACCGGCAAGTTCTTTAGAAGCAACTCCCATCACCTTCCCCATATCAGCAGGGCCGGAGGCACCTAGTTTATTAATGATGGCTGCCACAGCTTTTTCTAATTCCTCTGCACTCATTTGTTCTGGAAGAAACTTTTCTAAAACTTTTGTTTGAGCAGTTTCGTCAGCGGCCAGATCAGCACGACCTTGTTCCACATAAATTGCTGCCGCATCTTTACGTTGTTTTTGCATTTTCTGAAGCAATTTAATCTCTTCAGCTTCGCTCATTTCACCCGAAGCCCCCGTAGCTGTTTCTGCTGTTAACAATTCAGCTTTAATGGCTCTAAGTGTTTCTAGGGTCACTTTATCTTTCGCCTTCATAGCCTCTTTCATGGCCGGCATTATTTGTGCTTTTAAACTCATCGCTTTGGTTTTTAATCTACATTATCATGTAAAAAGGAGTTTTTGCTTTTCAACTCAATCTCACCATCTTCATTCGTATTTAAGCTAAGTCTCGATACTGTCTCCTCAGAAGAGTGTTTGGCTTCGTTTAACTGTACGCCCTGTCTTTTATATGCAGGCTCACTTTCCGCCATATCAACAACTGAACTATTTCTGAAGCGGTAATTAAACTTTTGCAGGCGTTCTTTACGCTTTTGAGCCCGATCTATTTGCTCTTGTAAGGCCTTGCTATGTGTAGATAAGGTTACACTCGATTTTTCCTCAATAGTAGCCGATTCTTCTACTGCCTCAACCTGAACTTCTTCATGAACAGGTTCAACTTCTACATCCATACTTTGCAGTACTTGCTCACGAACTACATCAGGACCGGAAACCTCAGCTTCAACAAGGGTTTCATTTAGCGATACCGATTCTTCCGTTTCCATCTGAGTAGGCTCAAAAGAAAACGATTCTTCTTCCCCTTCATCGTCTTCTAAACTCAGTGTATGAACTATCTTTTGCTCTTGCCCATTAGATTCTACCGGTTCATCTAAACTAAAATTAATCGGAGTTTCTTCGATAGCTTGTTCGGTATCAGACCCCAATTCAAAAGAAATGGGCTCTTCGTCAATAGCCGAATCAAGGCTTTCCGTATCAAAAACCTCTTCTTCAATTTCATCAATCTTAAACTCAACTTTTGGCTTCTCCGAGTCTTCTATTTCTAGTCGCTCTTCCTCAATTTCTTCCAGAAGATTAAACACTACTTTTGGTTCCTCACGTAGGCTAAGATCCGGTTCATTCGTGTTTTCAGCAACATCAAACTCAAAAGTCATACTTACCTGCTGCTGTGTTTCTGCCGTATCTACTTCGGGAGTTTGAGTGATTTCTTGCGCTACTTTTTCCTGAACTACAGCTTCAGGAGTCGCTATCGTCACTTCTTCCTGATCGCAATCTTCTGTTAAGATATGCTTTATCTCCTCAGTAGACTCAACAACAAACTGAGCTTCAGGAGTCTCTACCCTCACTTCTTCCTGATCGTAATCTTCTGTTAAGATATGCTTTATCTCCTCAGTAGGCTCAACAACAAGCTGATCTTCAGAAGGCATCACTGTAGTAATTGGCTTTTCAACAGCCTTTATTGGCTGTGTTTTATCTTCCAGATCGTGAACCACCTTCTCCGGAATTCCGGTAAGTGGATTTACCACTTTTCCTTCATGGAAGCCTGTAGCAACTACCGTTACATTAACTGCAGATTCGAGTTCTTCATCTTCGGCAACCCCCATAATAATATCAGCAGGAGCCCCTCCTTCAATCATCACCTGATCCTGGATGAAATCTGAGATCTCACCCATCTCTTCAAAGGTCACCTCTTCGGTACCGGAAACGATAAGTAATAACACTTTCTTTGCCCCTCGAATATGATTATTATCTAACAAAGGAGATTCTATGGCACCTTTAACCGCTTTTATAGCTCGTCCATCACCCAATGCTGTTCCGGAGCCCATAATAGCTGTGCCACTATTAGACAAAACCGTTTTAGCATCATTTAAATCGATGTTTAGGTGTCCTTTTTGCGTAATTACTTCTGCAATACCTCTGGAGGCAGTGGCTAATATTTCATCTGCTTTTGCGAAACCTGACTTAAAGCCAAGGTTCCCGTAAATCTCGCGAAGTTTATTATTATTGATAACAATGAGAGAGTCAACGTGTTCTTTTAGTTCT
>JANXFM010000214.1 GCA_024959975.1 Flavobacteriales bacterium | reverse complement strand
TGCCCCAGACTCACAATTGGCCGCTGATTAATACAGGTATTCTGATTAGTCCTGAGTAGTTTTTTTAACTTAAATGTTTTCAAATTCTCATCAGGAACCAATTCCAACTCAGCAGGTTGTCCGGTAGAACGAATAGTGATTTCATTTGCGTCAACACTAGCAATTATACCATCGCATGAAGCAACCATAGTTGCCCTTGAGTCCAAAGCTACTCTATCTTCCATACCAGTTCCAACAATGGGAGGATCTGGATTAAGTAGCGGAACAGACTGCCGCATCATATTGGATCCCATTAATGCACGGTTGGCATCATCATTTTCTAAAAATGGAATAAGGGATGCAGAAACACTCACAATTTGATTTGGAGAAATATCTTTAAAGTCTGCAGAATTGGATGAAACAAGCGGGAAATCCTCACCATTTCTTACGCGAATAAGGTCTTTTACAAATTTACCCTTTTCTACCGGCTCCGTAGCTTGTGCTATATAGGCACGCATTTCTTCATCTGGTGATAAAAATACAACTTCCTCAGAAAAAGAATATTTTCCACTTCCTTTATGCTCAATTTTCTGATAAGGAGATTCAATGAATCCCAATTTATTAACAACAGCATGAGTTGCCAATGAATTGATCAATCCAATATTCGGACCTTCAGGTGTTTCAATTGGACAGAGACGACCGTAATGTGTATAATGCACATCCCTTACTTCAAAACCTGCACGCTCTCTTGATAATCCGCCTGGCCCAAGCGAAGATATTCTACGCTTATGAGTAATTTCAGCCAATGGGTTTGTTTGATCCATAAACTGAGATAACTGACTTGTGCCAAAGAAAGTATTTAAAACGGTTGTTACAATACGCGAATTAATCAAATCTTGAGGTGTAAGACTTTCAGCCTCTCTCTGATTCATTTTTTCCCGAATGTTTCTATGCATTCTACTTAGTGCAATATTAAATTGATTCGCAAGCTGCTCACCAACTGTTCTTACTCGGCGATTTCCCAAATGATCAATATCATCGGACCCCTTTTCTCCCTTTCTCATAAGGATCAAATATTTAAACACTTCAATAAAATCGTCACGCGTTAAAATAGGTTCATCAATGGGAGCATCAAGGTCAAACTTTTTATTTATTCGATATCGCCCAACTGCACCAAGATCGTATTTCTTTGTAGAGAAAAACATTTTTTCTATGAACTTCTGTGCAATACCTACAGAAGGCGCTTCACCAGTTCTAAGATGTTGGTATAAAAGTTTGAGAGCATCTTCTGATGATTTTGTAGGATCTTTTTCCATCGTATTCTTCAATATTTGGACTTCTAAAGATTCTTCATTTTTTGCAACAGTCAATTCTGAGACGCCGATTTTTTTAAACTCATCGAGCCGCTTTTCAGTTATAACAACTCCTGATTCAGCAACTACTTCACCAGTATTTTTATCGACAATATCCTCAAGTAAAGTTTTATTTACTAAATTTTTCTTACTACTCAACTTATATGTTTTAGCTAAGCCAAATGATTCTAAAATATCTTTATTAGTTGAATATCCAATTGCACGTAATAACAGAGTGGCAGGAAATTTCCGGCGACGATCAATAATAGCATAAATACAATCATAAATATCGGTTGTAAAATCTACCCAAGAGCCTCTAAATGGAATAATACGAGCTTGAAATAATTTCGTACCATTGGGGTGAAAATTTTGATCGAAAAATACACCCGGACTACGTTGAAGCTGACTTACAATAACACGTTCTGCACCATTAATGATGAAGGTGCCACTTTCAGTCATGTAAGGAATATTTCCAAAGAATACATCCTGTTCAATACTTTGAACATATTTACTTCGGTCATTTTCATCCGTAATATTTAAAATAAAACGGACTTTTAAAGGAACAGATAAGGATATCCTACGCTCTAAACATTCTTTTTCTGTGTATTTAGGCAGACCTAAATAATAATGTTTGTATTCTAAAACATAATCATTCCGGGTATCTTCAACGGGGAACATGTTTTTAAATACTGCCTCAAGACCTTTACTTTCCCGCTTTTCTGGTAAAATATCTTCCTGAAGAAAACTTTCCCAGGATGCCAATTGAATTGCCAGAAGATCAGGTATGGGTATTTTAGGTTGAAATTTTGAAAAATCATGGCGTGCACTATTTTTCATTGCAGTGTAAACACTCAAAGTAGATTACCTCCGTTTAGATTAGAAATGAATGATAAAGTTGAATTAAAGTATAATCTACTTTAAAGTAACTGTTGCGCCAGCTT
Organism: Flavobacteriales bacterium; assembly: GCA_024959975.1. Classification (GTDB taxonomy): domain Bacteria; phylum Bacteroidota; class Bacteroidia; order Flavobacteriales; family UBA7430; genus JANXFM01. Next base: position 1,013 of record JANXFM010000214.1, on the reverse strand, counting down.
CTTCTAATTGTTTTTTTACTTCTTCTGCTTCATCTTTGGATACGGCTTCCTTAACCATAGATGGCGCATTATCTGCTAATTCTTTTGCTTCTTTTAAGCCAAGAGAAGTGATAGTACGAATAACCTTAATAACATTGATTTTCTTTTCACCAACTCCGGTCAATTCGATATCGAATTCTGTTTTTTCTTCTGCTGCACCTTCATCTCCCGCTGCTGGAGCTGCACCACCTGCAATTGCAACAGGGGCTGCTGCTGTAACTCCAAACTTATCTTCGATTTCTTTTATTAGTTCGGATATTTCTAACATGTTTGCATTTTCTAAATACACCATCACATCTTCTCTTTTAATGTCTGCCATTTTCTTTTATCTCCTGATTACGATATTAAGATTTATTTTCTTTTAAACTTGTTAATACTCCTGAAAGTTTTGACATAGCGCAACTCAATGTACCAACCAATTTGCTCATGGGCTGATTTAATGCTCCAACAAACATTGATAGTAATGCATCACGGGATGGAAGGTCTGCCAATTCTTTATATTTCTCGGCACTACATATCTCTCCTTCAAAAACCAATCCAACCACTTCTAAAGTAGCATTTTTATTTTCTTTTTCAAAATTTTTGATAACACGAGCAGGAGCCGTAGGATCACCAGACACATAGGCTATCCCAATTTGACCTGAAAGCAATTCATCCAATTTGTCTTCAAATCCTGCATTATTTGCTGCAATTTTTGTAAGAGTATTTTTTGAAACAAAATAGGATACATCACTTTCCCTGAACTGTTTACGCAACTTAGTTGCCTGGGCAACATTCATTCCAGAATATCTGGTGAAATAAATGCCAGAGGAATTCTGAAATTTTTGTGTTAATTCATTTACAATTTCGATTTTTTGTGGAGTTGGCATTGATAATTCCCTATCCTGAAATACTCGATTTATCTAATTTAATACCCGGACCCATAGTAGAAGCCATGGTTACTTTTTTCATGTAAACACCCTTTGTTGCCTGAG
>JANXFM010000050.1 GCA_024959975.1 Flavobacteriales bacterium | reverse complement strand
ATTTGTAACATCAGAACTTTCGGAAGCTAAAAAGTTATTTGCTGAGGGAGAGAATGATGAAGCGGGGAAGAAGTTATTGAGAGCATTCAGAGGACTTCCAAAGAACAATGCGATGATTAAATTCCTGGCTGAAGAAGGAGCGAAAATTCTACTTCAAAAGACCGAGAATCATTACATGCAGGATCAATCTAAAGAAATGTACATCATTGACGATGATCTGTATTTCACGATTGAAGAGAAAAATAACTCCATCGAACTTACGGATAAGGGAATTGACCTGATTTCGACAAATGTTTCTGAAGAGAATTTTTACATCCTTCCGGATGTAGGTACCGAGTTGGCTAAGCTTGAGGGAAAAGCGAAGGTCGGTGAAGATGTGATGGAAGAGAAAGAAGTCTTAATGCGTGACTTTGCTGTGAAAAGCGAGCGTATTCATACCATGAACCAGCTTTTAAAAGCTTATGCTTTGTTTGAAAAGGAAGTGGATTACGTGGTGATGGACAACAAGGTGAAAATTGTTGATGAGCAAACCGGACGTATCATGGACGGTCGCCGTTATTCTGACGGACTTCATCAGGCCATTGAAGCGAAGGAAAACGTTAAAATTGAAGCGGCTACACAAACGCACGCAACGGTTACACTACAAAACTATTTCCGTATGTATAATAAACTGTCGGGTATGACAGGTACGGCGGAAACAGAAGCAGGAGAACTTTGGGATATCTACGAATTGGATGTTATTGTTATTCCTACGAATCGTCCGATCTCTCGTGCAGACGACGAAGATAAAGTGTACAAAACGCAGCGTGAGAAGTTTAATGCTGTGGTCGAAGAGGTGGTAAGTCTTTCTAAGTCCGGTCGTCCGGTGCTGGTGGGTACAACTTCGGTAGATATTTCTGAAAAATTATCTCGTATTCTTCAGATCAGGGGAGTTGAGCATAGTGTTTTGAATGCGAAAAAACACCAACAGGAAGCAAGTATTGTTGCTGATGCAGGGAATCCCGGAAAGGTTACTATTGCAACGAACATGGCGGGTAGAGGTACTGATATTAAGCTGAGTGATGAGACTAAAGCCGCCGGTGGTTTGGCCATTGTAGGTACAGAGCGTCACGATTCACGTCGTGTAGACCGCCAGTTAAGAGGTCGTGCGGGTCGTCAGGGTGATGTAGGTTCTTCTCAATTCTTTATCTCTCTGGATGATAAGTTGATGCGATTGTTTGGTTCGGAACGTATTGCGAAGCTTATGGATCGAATGGGCTTGGAAGAAGGAGAAGTGATCCAACACTCGATGATCTCTAAATCTATTGAACGTGCACAGAAAAAAGTAGAAGAAAATAACTTTGGTGTTCGTAAGCGTTTATTGGAGTATGATGATGTAATGAATTCCCAACGTGAGGTTGTGTATAAGCGTCGCCGTCATGCACTGGATGGTGAGCGTTTGTCGGTAGATATTACTAATATGTGTTTCGACACCTGTCAGCTATTGGTGGATGTACATTCAGAAATGAAAGATTTTGAAGCTTTTAAGTTTGATGTGTTGCGTTCGTTCTCTATGGATTGCCCATTTGATGAGGAAACATTTAATAAAGGCAAAGCTGAAGATCTAACACAGGCTCTTTACGAGGAAAGTATTAAATCTTACACCATTAAAATGGATCGCATAGCAGAGACAGCGTTTCCGGTAATTAAAGGTGTTTACGAAGATGATAAAGCAAACTACGAGAATATTGTAGTGCCATTTACCGATGGGAATAAGGCCATGCAGGTAGTAACGAACTTAGAAGAGGCGTATAAAACAGAAGGGAAAGCATTGATCAATTCTTTTGAGAAGAATGTTACTCTTGCCATTATTGACGAGGCCTGGAAAGTACATCTTCGGGAAATGGATAATTTGAAGCAATCGGTACAAAATGCCGTTTACGAACAAAAAGATCCTTTATTGATTTACAAATTTGAATCTTTCAATTTGTTTAAGTCCATGCTGGAGAAGTTGAATAGTGATATTACTTCTTTCCTGTACAAAGCAAATCTTCCTATTAGAGATCCGAAAGAGGTTCAGCAAGCAAAAGCACCTCAAAGAACAGTACCGGGTTTAAAGGCTTCAAGAACTGAAATGCCACAATACACTTCAAGCTCTACTGATCAGCAGCAATCATCGCAAAAGAGAAAAGCTCAGCCTGTACGTACCGAGGCAAAGGTGGGTAGAAATGAGCCCTGCCCTTGTGGAAGTGGTAAGAAGTATAAGAAATGTCATGGGTAGGTAATTACTCACACAACAAATAAGCCCCCGAATGTTCGGGGGCTTTTTTATATGCCCTGGGGCAGGCTGGGTTTATTTAATAGATTCCTGTAGCGATTACGATTAATAATGTAATAAGAGCTGCTACTCCTAATAATGCATAGGAAATAATTTTTGCAATGTGCTTTGAGAACACGAGTACCGGAGTGTCTGTTGGATTAATTTCAAACCAATTTAATTCAAACGGATCATTGCGATGCATTCGTTTTAGTCTATCGCGAAGTCTCATTTTTCGGAGTGGCTTATGGCAACTTTCACAAACCAATTTGTGTCCCTGGCACCAACAACCACATTCTTTACATTTTTTTTCGAAGAACATAACAATTTTTTTAATGCAACTTTATTAAATATACGAAAAAGAGCGTATGTATCCAAGTGGTTATGAGTTGGTTGTGTGTGTTAAGTTTTCGTTGTGGTTGAGTAAAAAAAAAGACCCCCGAACGTTCGGGAGTCTTTATATTTTGTTTATTGAATTCTAAATCTTATCCATTCATGGAAACAAGAAATTCAGCATTATTATCTGTACGTTGTATGCGGTCTTTAAGGAATTCCATTGCTTCCAAAGGAGTCATATCTGCAAGATGTTTTCTCATAATCCACATACGTTGTAATTCTTCTTTACCCATTAACAAGTCTTCTCTACGTGTACTTGAGTTAACAAGGTCTATAGCAGGATAAATACGTTTGTTCGCAATTTTACGATCCAATTGCATTTCCATATTACCTGTACCCTTAAATTCTTCGAAGATAACTTCATCCATTTTAGAACCTGTATCTACAAGCGCAGTGGCTATAATAGTTAGAGAGCCGCCATTCTCAATATTACGGGCAGCACCAAAGAAACGTTTTGGTTTATGTAGTGCATTGGCGTCAATACCTCCCGAGAGTACTTTACCCGAAGCAGGAGAAACCGTGTTATATGCACGAGCCAAACGCGTAATAGAATCTAATAAGATAACTACATCATGACCACATTCAACCATTCTTTTAGCTTTTTCAAGAACGATATTGGCAACTTTTACGTGTCTGTCTGCGGGTTCATCAAAAGTAGAAGAAACAACTTCAGCATTTACGGTACGCGCCATGTCGGTAACTTCCTCAGGTCTTTCATCAATCAGAAGTACGATCATGTATACTTCCGGATGATTTTTAGCAATAGAATTTGCCACCTCTTTCAATAGAACAGTTTTACCTGTTTTTGGTTGAGCGACAATTAATCCACGCTGCCCCTTACCAATAGGAGAGAATAAGTCTATAACACGAGCAGCAGTACCTGCTTTATTTTCTGCGATGTTGAATTTTTCATCAGGAAATAATGGGGTAAGGTGTTCAAAAGCAACACGATCTCTTACATAACCCGGGTCTCGTCCATTAATATTGTCAATTTTAGTGAGTGGGAAATATTTTTCACCTTCTTTAGGTGGACGAACTTCACCTCTTACAGTATCTCCGGTTTTTAAGCCAAAAAGTTTGATCTGAGAGTGAGAAACATAAATATCATCCGGAGAACTTAAATAGTTGTAGTCAGAAGAGCGTAAGAAACCATATCCATCAGGCATAATTTCCAAGACACCTTCGCTGGAAATAATACCTTCAAATTCGAACTCAACACTAGCTTTGTTGTCATTTCGACGAGTTTGTTGATTGCGTTGCTGGTTGTGTTGGTTCTGTTGATTTCTTTGGTGCCTCTCGTTTGCTTTTTGAGGCTTATCCTGCATAGGCTTTTTTTGAACGGGAGCAGGAGTTTCAACTGTTTTTGAAGGTGGATTTTTTTGTTTTAATTCTGAAACTCTTTCTTCGGCTTTTTTGATGCGATCTAATTGAGATTCGTTTTTTCTTCTGGGGCGAAGTACCCGATCTTTGGGTTTGAATTTGTCTTTCGTTTCTTTTACCTGAGCTGGAGGGGCAGTTTT
>JANXFM010000079.1 GCA_024959975.1 Flavobacteriales bacterium | reverse complement strand
ATTCCGCAATTAGGCTGTATTTATGCAGAATCGTTTGGAGCTTTCCATGAATCATTTGATGGAGCAGCATGTTCAAATTACGGAGGTACTCCATGTGAAGGAGGTTCTTCAGATGTAGAAGGTTGTTTGGATGCAAACGCAACAAACTACAATGCAGTAGCAACGGTTCAGGCCCACGATCAATGGGGCAATCAATTATGTACCTATGCATCCTGTGATGATGTACCTTCTGATGGATGTATGTATGCGAATGCATTTGCCGGTTGGAATGATTATTTCGGTCCTTCTGATTGTTCAGGCTATGGAGGAACACCTTGTGAAGGCACTACAAATGTAACTTCAGGTTGTACAGATCCTATGGCATTGAATTACAATGCGAATGCTACTGTAGATAACGGAACTTGTGATTATCCGTGTAGCCCGGATTGGAGTCTTACCATAACAGATCAAAATCATTCTATTTTTATCTCTGGTTTATGGACTGATGTTAACGGAGCTCCTCTAGCAGATGGTTCTCTATTAGGCGTTTTTTATGAAGATGCATATGGAAATTTAGTATGCGCCGGTTACACAGAAATAGCTGAGGGTACGGTTCAAATTGCTGCTATGGGAGACGATGTCTCTACTGAAGAAATAGACGGCCTGCTTCCCGATCAGGAATTAGAATACCATGTTTGGGATGCATCAACTTGTGAGGAATTTAGTGCAGATATTACATATTCCGGTGGTCCGGAAGTTTATACGACCAATGGGATTACTTTTATCAGCTCAGTTGTTGCTGCACCATTTGGTCCTGCAGAGCAGCATCTAAATTTTGTTAGCGGTTGGTCTATATTCTCTACCTACATGATCCCTAATGATCTGGATATTGCATCTATTTTAGCTCCCATTGTAGATAACCTTGTTATAGCGAAAGATTATTCAGGTTTGGCCTATCTTCCGGCATGGGATTATAACGGAATAGGAGCTATTGAAGTTGGGCAGGCATATCAAATTAAAACGTCACTTGCTTCAGAATTAACCATTGCTGGAGCTTATGCCTTCCCTGAAGAAAACCCAATTGAATTTGGAGCTGGATGGAATATGATAGGATACCTAAGAGCCGAAGCTGCTCTTGCAGATCTGGTTTTAGCAGACCTGGTTGATCAAGACAATCTGGTTATCGCTAAAAATTCTTTAGGTTCTGCTTATCTTCCGGACTGGAACTTTAATGGCATCGGAGAAATGCTTCCGGGTGAAGGATACCAAATAAAAACAAATACTCCCGGAACACTTCACTACTTATCGAACGATGCTTATTACAGAATTTCCTCTTTAGAAGTTACTGAAAACAATATATCTCACTTCGCTAAAGTGCCTGCTACAGATAACAACATGACTGTTGTTCTTGAAGACGCTGCTTGGGATGTACTTCCTACAGAAGGTTCTGAGATTGCTGCATTTGATGATGCAGGCAATATGATCGGTTCTGCGATTTACTCTAGTCCGGTAACAGCTATTGCAGTCTGGGGTGATGACGCTACCACTTCATCTAAAGATGGTTTAGAAGCTTCTGAAGCGGTCTCTTTCAAGGTGTGGGCCTCAGATAAAGTCCTTGACTTTACCGTTAAAGAATGGACGGAAGGTTCTTCTTCTTACAACGTAGACGCTATTAACGTAGCATCTTCTATTGAAACCAATCATGTGATTGCTGACCTAAACTCTACTGAAAGAGTATTGGTGAAAGTGATCAACGTTTTAGGTCAGGAAGTAATCTTGAATAACGATTCATTCAACGGAAAAGTTCTATTCCATATTTACAATGATGGAACTGTAGAGAAAGTTGTTAAGTAATAAACACCTTAAATAAATTTAAAAAAAGGGCTCCGAAAACGGAGCCCTTTTTTATATCAATTGTCATCTTGTCTCAATAACTATTGGTGCTGTCGATTGTCATCTGAGCCTGTCGAAAGATGCTTTAGCCCGGGAAGCTGGTCGAAATAGTTGACCCATAAATTTCACTATCTTGTGTAAGATTAAAATGTAAGCCATGAAAACTCTGCTCCATCTACTTTTCACTTTACTCATCAACTTGTCTGCTTTCGCTCAATTTACTTCCGAAATGATCTTTTCGGATATTTATGGGGATGCCATTCATCCATCTTCAATTTTAAATGAGGGTAAATACATTTATTTAGATTTTTTTTCAACCACATGTGGTTTGTGTAATAGTGTTGCTGATGAGGTTACTGATGCTTACGAATATTACGGTGCTAACAATGGTAATGTTTTCTTTTTGGGTGTAGATTACAACGCATCAACTTCATCTTGTTTAAATTTTGCAAGCAACCACAATTCAAATTTTCCGATCATTGCCGGTCAGCAGGGGGGAATAGGTTTGTTTAGTCTTTTTGAACAGTACGGCTATCCTTCCGGTCAGCTTATTCATCCCTCCGGAACGGTTGAATCCGTTTTTAATTATTCTCAAATAGCAAACTTAACAGAGAATTTATCAAACTATATTACGCCTGTAAATCAATCTAACTGTCCCGAAATCTTCATTAACCTCAACCAAGGGTGGAATCTGGTTGGTTTTTCATGTGCCAATAACCTGGATGCTGCTCTTGCTTTTTCCCCTCATATAAATAAATTGGTTATCGCAAAAGATTATTTAGGTAACGCCTACCTTCCTGAATATGGATTTAATGGAATTGGTGATCTTGAACGTGGATACGGTTATCAATTAAAAATAATTGAGTCTATCGAAGACTTTAGTTTATGTAACCCTTAAAGACTTAGGTTTATCATGTGCTGCCTGAAAAATTTACTTTTTCAAATTGGTACATGTGAATCTATTTTAAGGCTTGGATTCCCCTAATCGTGTAATTTATAGGTGACTATGAAAAAAATTGAGTATTACAATTTGCAAATACTGAATGTATGATTTAACTTTGGACATCGTTTGTCAGAAATCGTTTATTCTGGTTTCACTCTCGAAAATATTAATTATAATATAAATATGTTATGTCGAAAATAAATATATCCATAGATTGTGTGGTTTTTGGATTTGATTCTGATTTATCCCTAAAAGTCTTATTGATTACCAAAAAGGAGGACCCGAATGCGTCTTCAAAAAAGAGCAAAACTCAAACAGCCTTGCCGGGAGACCTGATAAAACCAGATGAAGAATTAGACCCTGCAGCAAAAAGAATTCTAAAAAGTTTAACCTCAATAGACGAAATATACCTTAAACAGTTCGCCATATTTAGCGATCCAAACAGAGTTAAACAAGCTAAAGACCAATTATGGCTGAGAAGTTTCAGGAAAAATCCGGAAGAACGGGTTGTTACTGTAGGTTACATCTCATTAGTCAATATTCAGGATTTTAAACCTCAAGCATCCTATTTTGCCGATGACGTGATCTGGACAAGCATCAATGAGATTCCGGACTTAACATTTGACCACAATCAGATTGTTGATGCTGCCATGGAATTCATGAAAAAAGAATTAAATCACAAGATGTCATCTATTCTTCTTCCTAAAAACTTCACCTTGCCTCAACTTCAAAAACTTTATGAAGATGTCTTAGACAAAAAAATTGATAAACGGAACTTCAGGAAACAGATCCTAAGAGAAGGGGTGATTGTTAAAACCACCAACATCAACAAAACCGGACGAAAAGGTAAACCTGCCGCTTTTTATCAATTTCACGAGGAAAATGAATGATGTATTAAATGTTTAAATCCTTTTGAATCCAGGAACCACCTACTGAGATCACATTTTCTAGATCTAGATATTCAGGGTAATTCTCTTTTGTTATTCCACCGGTCGGGCAAAACTTGATCTGGGAAAAAACTTGTCCGTAGGTTTTCAGTGCGCCAAATCCACCGGCAATATTTGCAGGGAAGAATTTTAGTGTATCCCATCCTAATCGCAAAGCTTCCATCATTTCACTTGGAGTCACAACTCCCGGTAAAAATGGAATATCAATGTCTTGTAAGGCACTTACAAGATCTTTTTGAAGTCCTGGTAAAACAATAAAATCAACTTCGGCATCAACAACTTCAGCCAACTGTTTTGTATTCACAACAGTTCCTACACCAACAGAAAAGTTGTCGTTGCAACATTTTTTTGCAAGTTTAATTGCTTCCACGGCACAATCCGTACGCAATGTGATCTCAATACAATTGATGTTGTTATTTTGAAGCGCAGTAATTAAAGGCTCTACCTCTTCTAAAGATTGAATTTTAACAACTGGAACTACCGGATTATCAAGTAGTAATTTTCTTATACCGTTCTGACTCATAATGATCTAAAATAATACGGATGCACCGTCTTCACTTGGTTGGACTAATTTTCTAAAATTTCCGAACAATTCTCTACCACAACCATCTTGGTTTATGGTAGGCATTTCCGGAGCTGTTCTTGCTTGAACTTCAGCTTCATTTAAACAGATCAATTCTCCCTTTACAGCATCTAATCTAAGCAAGTCGCCATCTTTCAATTTAGGGAGTAATCCACCATCCATTGCTTCAGGAGACAAGTGGATCGCCGCAGGAACTTTTCCTGAAGCACCGGACATACGACCGTCAGTAGCAAGAGCAACCTTGTAACCATTGTTTTGAAGAATACTTAAAACTGGGGTTAGTCTGTGTAACTCAGGCATACCCTTAGCTTTAGGACCCTGATAACGAACAACGGCAATAAAATCTTTATTTAACTCTTTTCGTTTAAACGCTTCTAAAAGCTCTTCCTGATCTTCAAAAATGATAGCAGGTGCTTCAACGATCCAGTTTTCTTCTTTTACTGCAGAAATTTTAATAACTGAAGTACCAATATTTCCTTTTAAAACTTTTAAGCCTCCCGTCTTTGAAAAACAATTTTCAACCGAGGTTAATACCGATTCATCAAGAGATTTTTGTGGGCCTTCTCTCCAGATCAATTCACCATCTTTCAGGAATGGCTCCTTCGTATAAGATAGTAAGCCTTTACCTAATATGGTATGAACATCTTCATGTAAAAGTCCATGCTCAAGCAAAGATTTTATTAGATATGACATTCCTCCGGACGCTTGAAAATAATTCACATCAGCAGATCCGTTTGGATACATTTTAGTTAATGATGGAATCACAGCAGATAAGTCTGAAAAATCATCCCATGTAATGTGTATCCCAGCAGATCGGGCAATGGCAACTAAATGAATGGTGAGGTTTGTAGACCCCCCTGTAGCCAAAAGACCGATGATCGCATTGACAATCGTCTTTTCAGAAACAATATCATAAAGCGGTCTGTAATTGTCACCTAAGTTTGTCGTTTCAGTAGCAACTTTTACTGCATGATCCGTTAAAGCAGTTCGAAGTGGCGTATCAGGATTTACAAAAGAAGAACCGGGTAATTGTATGCCCATGATCTCCATTAGCATCTGATTGCTGTTCGCTGTACCATAAAAAGTACAGGTTCCCAAAGAGTGGTATGCTTTAGATTCAGATTCTAATAAAGCGGTTCGGTCTATGATACCCTCAGCATAATCTCTACGGACTTTAGCTTTTTCGTCATTAGAGATTCCTGTTTTCATTGGACCTCCGGGAACAAATATAATTGGTAAGTATCCAAACTTTAATGCTCCAATTAACTCCCCGGGCACAATTTTATCACAGATCCCCAAACACAAGCCTGCTTCAAACATATTGTGAGAAAGCCCTATGGCAGTTGATAGTGCAATTACATCTCTACTAAATAAAGACAGATCCATACCGGCCTCACCCTGAGTAACACCATCACACATTGCGGGTACAGCACCGGCCACCTGGGCTACGGATTTATACTTGAGGGCAATCTCGCGAATTAACTTCGGGTAGTCCTCATAAGTTTTGTGCGCAGAAAGCATGTCATTATAAGCGGTAATAATTCCGATATTAACTTTATGCTCACCGGTCAAATCATCTTTTTCAGTATCCGAACAACTTGCCATAGCATGTGCTATATTTCCACATGATAAAGCAGAACGCGAAACTTTATCATCAGCTAAAGCCTTCATTTGAGTTAAATATTGCGATCGAATTTGCTTACTACGATCTACAATTCTCTGTGTTACTTCTAAAATCGTTTTGTTCATGATCAGATGTTATTTGCCCAAAATACCTCGAGTACTTTTTGCTGCTGGTGAATAAATGAAGATATCGGTAACGTAAGCGGTTGATTGCTTTCCTTTGCATCAGAAAATACCTTCATTTTTTCCGCTCCGGTAAAATATAAAAAG
>JANXFM010000172.1 GCA_024959975.1 Flavobacteriales bacterium | reverse complement strand
TTTGAGTTATCGGTACAGAATAGCGAGTAATTGGTATTGGTCTTCCTCGGAGTACGATAGTAACGTCGCGTGGACCGTCAGTTTCACTGATGGTTACACGAGCCTCAGCTATAAGGACCTTACATTCAGGGTTCGTGTTATTCGCGCTTTTTAACACTTTACCCCTTTACCTATTTAACGCTACCGCGCAGCGGTCTATTTACTTATCTATCCTTAGGAGTGGTATTGATAGTATCTGATGCTATTTTTCATTTATTTCATCAATGAAATAATATGCTGAATATTAGATTTTAGTGTCATTACTTCACTTTCTGTATAATTAGATTTTAGAGGTTATCTCTCAAAATAGACTTTTATCCATAAATTTTAAATAAAAATCATAATACGCTGATTTAAAGGGTGTTGTAAATTAGGGGTCTAATTGGGGTCAAGCATACCCCTTGACAGCATATTTTTCTATCCTAAAAGGAGTTTTTATTGATTTTAGTTTGTCATTGTAAAACTATCAACTTCCTTAAACCCCCTATAAAACCTAGATTGTTAACTTCTATTTAAACATTGTGGGAAAGTAGTTTTTTATAAAAAAAATGTTCCAAAAAATTAGTTGTAACTTCACAAATGTTAAATAAAATTTAATAAGCCTCCCCTGAAAGGAGGGGGCGAATGTAAATTAAGTTTTATGACTACACGCAGTGTTGAATGGAGGGTAAATATATTCATTTCAAAAAAACAAAATAGGCATATCCTCTTCTTTTAAATCTCCAATCTCTAAACCTCTAAGATAAGTCAAGCTCACATTTATAGATGAATGACCCATAGCTTTCTGTAGCTTCGTTAAAGAGCCTGTTCTCTGGTATATTTCTATTGCTCCTGTATGCCTGAATGAATAAAGTGTTTGTCTGTATTCGATGTGTTTTGATTGTCTCTTAAAACGACTCCATAGCGTCTTAAAATAGTCTTCATTAAAGGGCTGAGATCTTCCTGAAAAGATATTGTGTTTGGATTCTCCTTTCACTAGATATTCTCTAATGTATGAATGTACAGGGACGATTCTATTTCTTCCTGATTTGTTTCTATGACCTGACAAATGAATGTGTCTTAGGTCTTCTGAGAAGTCACCCCAAGTTAGCTCTCTAATCTCCCGATGTGGTCTTAAGAGACATCCATAGGTAAGTAAGCAGCAGAGATGTAAATTCGTATTATAATCTTTTACCTCAAGAAGGACATCCTTTATACCTACAAAAGGTTTGTGCATTGATGAGATAGGCTTTTTTAGTTTTACTGTATTTACCAAATTTGGTTTAAATTCACTAAGAAGTGGACTTAGTGTGCTTTTTACTGTACGTTGAGTTTTAGAGCTCCAATTAGACCTTATAAGAAAGGCTTTTATATCTGAGAGCTTCAATTCATCAAGTGTTAGTTTCTTTTTATGATGTTCACTTTCATAGTCTTTCCATAGTTTTATAATCCTTTTAGCATCTTTAATAAAGCGATTTGAACACCCTTGAGCTATTTTTGTTTCAACTCCTTGGTAAAGAGCTTGAACTACAGTAATAGGGATGTTTTTTACTACTTTTTTCTTTAATTCTGGTCTCCAACCTTCTCTTATTTTTAGTTCAAAAGCTGCTTTGAGTAATTCAGGGTTTTCATTTGATTTTATATCAACGTTTATGACTTTACCATTCCAAAATCTAAAGCGAAATTTATTGAAATAAATATTGATAAATGGTTTTGTTTTGGATTGTCCAATAGTCACTTTAATAGCATTCATACTGTCAGTTTTTGCTGTCAGTACTTTTACAAATCGAATTAACTTACTCTAAACAAGGTAGTTACAGTTGGTAGCTCGTCGGGCTCATAACCCGAAGGTCACTGGTTCGAGTCCAGTCCCCGCAACTAAAAAGCCCCCGCATATGCGAGGGCTTTTTTCGTTTGGCTATTAGGTGTTTTTTAGCAAGTGGCGATTACTGTTTCACCACCTCTTACCGCATCATCTATATTCGTGTTTATTGTTGCGTTTAATGGCAAGAAAAGGTCTATGCGCGATCCAAACTTAATAAAGCCCATATCTGCGCCCTGAGTTGCTTTGTCATCTTTTTTGGAATACATGACAATACGACGGGCAACTGCTCCGGCAATTTGACGGAACAAGATTGGTCCGGTAGTTTCGTTTTCTACAACCACCGTTGTTCTTTCATTTTCGATTGAAGATTTAGGATGCCAGGCAACCAGGAATTTCCCCGGATGATATTTGGCAAATTTTACTTCCCCTGTAATTGGATATCTGTTTACGTGTACATTTAATGGCGACATAAAAATAGAAACCTGAATTCTCTTGTCGTTAAAGTATTCGTGTTCTGTTACTTCTTCAATGACCACCACTTTCCCATCTGCCGGAGCGATAATGTGATTGGCATTACGTATGGTATTTCTTTTTGGGTTTCTAAAAAATTGTAACACCAAAATGGCAAAAACTGTCGAAGCAAAAATTAGCAGATTTACTAGCCAGTTAAACCCTCCGGCAAAATACCAGGCTGTAGCATCAATAGCTATTAAACTGGTTAAGGTGTTTCTAATAATTGCAAATCCTTCTTTATGAAACATGATTGTTGTTTAAAAATTAAGTATGGGGCTCAAATAATAAAAGTAAATATAGTACGCAGGTAGACAGAATAAAATCGAGTCGAATCGATCTAAAATACCCCCGTGACCCGGTAGTATATTTCCTGAATCTTTTAGGTTTGATGCTCGTTTTAACATGGATTGGAATAGATCTCCGGCTGTAGCAACAAAAACAGTTAATCCTCCTAAGATCATCCATTCTGTAGATGATAAGCCAAATCCGATTACCGATAAAGCATACCCCGTAGCTATTGTTAGTGTCATAGAACCCCAAAAGCCTTCCCATGTTTTATTTGGTGATAATCTTTCGAATAATTTTCGCTTTCCAAATAGTGTTCCCGAAACATAGGCCCATGAATCTGATGACCAGATTAAAATGAATAAGCCAAATAGAGTTTTGGATTCATAACTTGTGCTTTGGAAGCCGATAGGAATGGCTAGTGAAAGCGGAACGAAAATATAAGCGACACTAACAAATAAGGAGCCTAAGAGTTGTAGTGCATTTTTTGAGGTTCGGTAAAGCAGGCCGATGAAGTAAATAAAGATCTCTAAAAATAAAATGGCTTTTATTTCAGGATAAAGTACTGTTGCGTATGTTGTAAGCCCTATAATTAGGGTAGGCCGGATATCGAAATCTATATTTTGTTTTTCGAATATTTTTTTGAGCTCAAAAGTACTGAGTATAGCTGCTAAAGTAAATAGAGCCCCAATAAATATTGGATGCATTACTGCCAGGAGTATTATGCTAACATAAGCAGACCCTGTGAGTATGCGCTGTGTTAAATTGTTCATCGGTGTTCTTTATAATCCTCGATAAGGAATATGTATAGATCTTTGGCTCTGTCGCTGTCGCTCATCGTCGTAATTGACTCTTTGGTACGAATGGTGGTTACAAGTGATGGCCTGGATTTGCCGTATTTACCTTGAATCCCTCTAAGACCTTCACTAATATTTTTTACAATTTGAGAAGTGTAAGCAACAATAACTAATGCTTCGGGAAGATCTTCAATTTTAAGGTTTTTGGTTTGTTCTCCGGAAACCATTACTGAACCATTAAAAGCAATTAAGAATTCACAAGTGCTGATGCTTGAATCTGCTTTTTGGTAGTCAGTTTCAAACTTTAATTGGGTAGGTTCTAAAATTTCCTTGAGCTTATCGTTACCACAATAAGGAAGCTTCCATTCACTTTCTTGAAGTAGCTGTTTTATTTTTACATAAAAGTCTTCCTGATCGTCGCAATAGAAGAATTTCCCTCCATTGTTTGTGAATACTTTAGCAAAAGTTACATCCGCCGGGTCGTTAGAGTCAGGTATGAATTTTTCTTGTTCTTCCTGTTCCTCTTTGTTCAATTTAGCTTTTGACTCAGCTAAAGAGGGGATTACTTTTTTTATAAATTTATTGAACAGACTTTTCTTCATTCTTTTTTGATTGCTCAGACTTTTCATCCTTTACCTCCGTAATTTTTTCAGCGATACTAGGATTTAAAGTAACTTTTTCTTCCTTATTCCAAGGTCTTTTTCCGAAAATTGTTTCCAGATCTTCTTTAAAAATGACCTCTTTAGTTAAAAGTTCTTGTGCTAATTTACTTAAAGAATCTTTATTCTTCTCTAATACTTTTAGAGCTTTTGTATAAGCCTCTTCAGTTAGCGCTTTTACCTCCTCATCAATCGTTCGTGCAGTTTGTTCGCTGTAGGGTTTGTTAAATCCGGAATTTTGCCCTGAAGAATCGTAATAAGAGATGTTTCCTATTTTATCGCTTAATCCGTAAACGGCAACCATGGATGTTGCCTGACGGGTAACTTTTTCCAGGTCGCTTAATGCTCCTGTAGAAACTTTACCAAAAATGATTTGTTCTGCAGCTCTTCCACCCAGAGCAGCACACATTTCATCCATCATTTGTTCTTTGGTAGTAATCTGTCTTTCTTCCGGAAGGTACCAGGCAGCACCGAGTGATTTTCCTCGGGGAACAATAGTTACTTTTACTAAAGGAGCCGCATGCTCCAACATCCAACTTACAGTTGCGTGTCCTGCTTCGTGGAAGGCGATTACTTCGCGTTCTTTTTTGGAAATGATCTTGTTTTTCTTTTCCAAACCTCCAATAATACGATCTACAGCATCTAAGAAATCTTGTTTTTCTACGTGTTTTTTATCCTGACGAGCAGCAATAAGGGCGGCTTCGTTGCACATGTTGGCAATGTCTGCACCCGAAAAACCGGGCGTTTGTTTTGCTAAAAAATCAATGTTTAATTCTTTGTCGATTTTTATAGGCTTAAGGTGTACCTCGAAGATTTCTTTTCGTTCGTTAAGTTCAGGTAGATCGACATAAATTTGACGATCAAAACGACCTGCGCGTACCAAAGCTCTATCTAAAATGTCAGCACGGTTAGTAGCTGCTACAACAATGACGTGGTCATTTGTGCCGAAGCCATCCATTTCGGTAAGAAGTTGGTTTAAGGTGTTTTCACGCTCATCGTTTGATCCCGTCATTTGGTTTTTACCACGAGCTCTACCAATTGCATCAATTTCATCGATGAAAATAATGGCAGGGGCTTTGTCTTTCGCTTTTTTGAACAGATCGCGAACTCTTGAAGCTCCCACACCCACAAACATTTCGACGAAATCGGATCCTGAAAGAGAGAAGAAAGGCACTTGAGCCTCTCCGGCTACAGCTTTAGCTAAAAGGGTTTTACCGGTTCCCGGAGGTCCTACCAATAGTGCTCCTCGAGGAATTTTACCCCCTAGTTTAGTGTATTTCTCCGGGTTCTTAAGGAAGTTTACGATTTCTTGAACTTCTTCTTTAGCACCCTCTAAACCAGCAACATCATCAAAGGTTGTTTTTACTTCAGACTCCTTATCGTACAACTGTGCCTGAGATTTTCCGATATTGAATATCTGAGATCCAGGGCCTCCACCGGATCCACCACCACTCATACGTCGCATAAAGAAGATCCAGACAAAAATCAAGAAGATGAAAGGCATCCAGGCCCAGAAGCTATCCCAAATACTTTGTTCGTTGTTGTAGAAAATCTGTACTCTTTCTCTTTCTGTGAAGTGAAATTCTTTTTGAGCCTCTTCTATTTTATTTTCGAAGACTTCTGAAGTACCAATTTTGATTAAATAGTGTGGTCCACGGTTTAATCCCTCGCCAAAAAGAGGTTTGCTAACGGCTTCATGGCGTCGCTCTGTAAGCGCAGATTCTTTAATGTAAATCTTTGCAATATTTTTATTTTGGATGATCTCAATTTTATCAACGTCTTTGTTCTTGAGGTAATCGTAGATCAAAGTTTGTCTGTCTGTTTCTACGCTCAGAGAACCTATGTCATTGGTAAAAAGCATGGAAATCATGAAGAAAGCTATAATCCCATAAATCCAATAGAAGTTGAATTTTGGTGTTTGATTCTTCTTCTTTTGTACTCTTTTTTTCCCTTTACCGGGAGCTTTTTTATTTGTAGTTTGTTTTTTTGCCATCTATACTGCTTTTATTTCCGTTATTTCGGCATCTCCCCATAGTTCTTCCAATGCGTAAAAATCTCTTACAGGCGTTTGGAAGATGTGTGCTACCACGTTTACATAATCCATTAATATCCACTCAGAAGATTCTGTACCTTCTTTGTGCCAGGCTTTATCACCTAAAGTTTCAAGTGTTTCTTTTTGAACCGAATCAGCAATGGCGTTTACCTGTGTATTGGAGTTTGCGTTACTGATAACGAAGAAGTCACAAACGGAATTTTCTATATCTCTTAAATCAACTACCGTAATGTTTTCGGCTTTTTTTTCTTGCATTCCCTTAACGATTACATCTACAAGGGCTTTTATTTTTAAACTTTGGTCTTCCTTCATTTAGTAATTACTAATTTAGTCCGCAAAAATAACGCTTTTAAGCGGATTAAAACTTCTTAAAGGTAGTAAATTAGGTTAATTTAGGTTTATAGTTTAGCAGATTTATTGCACAATGACGGAAACACTTTTCATAGGTAAAAATAGTTTTAAGTTTGATGAGCTTTCTTCAACGAATGATTGGTTAATGGAGCAAATCTTCGTGCAAAAATTAAGTGAAGGAACGACTGTAATTGCAGGGCATCAAACTAAGGGAAAGGGGCAACGTGGCTCGGGTTGGTCTGCTCAGGATTCCAAGTCTTTAACATTCAGTGTTTTATTGAAACCCGATTTTTTGCTTATAGCCCATGCTTTCGATTTAAGTGTTTGCGTGGCTCTTGCCATTCACGATTGTTTAAATGAGTTACGACCCGGGTTTCATGTTAAGTGGCCGAATGATATTTATTTTGAGGATAAGAAGGTCGCAGGAGTGCTTATAGAGAATCAGGTGAGCAGATCTGCATACCAGAATGCTGTTGTAGGGATTGGGTTGAACGTAAATCAAATGGATTTTGAAGTGCTGCGTCATGCCATTTCACTTAAGCAAATTGTAGGTGTAGACTTCCCGGTTGAAAAGGTCATGGAACGCTTATGTGAAACTTTGGAAGCTCGTTATTTACAACTTCGAGCAGGTAAGTTTCAGGCTTTGAAAAAAGCGTATCTCTCAAATCTGTACTGGTTTAATGAAACGCATTTTTACAAGTCTGAAAACGAATTACTTCAAGGAAAAATTATAGATGTCCTTCGGAGTGGTTGTCTGCAAATCGAATTAATTGATGGCGAAATTCGAGATTTTGATATTAAGGAAATCCAGTTTGTGGAGTAGTTAGGCTGAATTAAACTTTACAATTGCGATAATTTATAGTTTTTCAAACAGGTTTTTAAAAGAAGGGATAATTTTATCGGGTTTAATGGATGATGCGGCCACGAAATTCTCGTTGTATTTACCGGTTTTAACCAGGAAGGCTTTTAGTCCAAAGTGTTGAGCACCTCCGATGTCTCCGTCGATGTCATCCCCGATCATGATGATTTCGTGTTTGAGTAAATTAATACTTTGTAATGCTGCATCGAAAAATGAGGAGCTAGGTTTACCGATCACGGTTGCATTTTTCCCTGTAGCGTATTCAAGACCTTCGACAAACATCCCAATGTCTAATTGGAGTTCACCTTTTCTTTTCCAAAATTTACTCTTATGGAGCGCAATTAATTCGGTTCCCCCCATCATGTATTTAAAGAGATTGTTCAATAAATTAAAATCCCAGGTTGTTCCGATGTCCCCGATGATTATTGCTTCGGGTTTGTTTTTATCAATTGTAAATTCTTTGAAATCCGGTAAAATTTGTTTGTTCACTACTGGATATATCGTGGTTATGTCCTTTTTCTTAAGGATTATTTTGGCGGCAACAGGAGCGGTAATAATTTCCTTTTTTTCAATAATAAACCCCAATTGAATCAATAACTGGTGAATTTCTTTGACGGTCTTTGTTGTTGTATTTGTTAATAGTCTTATTTTATATTTTTCTCTCAGATGGTTCAAAGTATCGACTACGCCTTTAATTGCACGGTTATCTTCAATTAAAACGCCGGCTATGTCAATAAAGAGTCCTTTGATTTGATCCATTAAATAAAATTAGTGTTTTTATTTTTTCATGTAGTAAAAAGGCTCGGTTAAACTGCATTAACCTGCCAGCAGGCGGGCTAATGCAGTTTAGCTTTTGTTGTGAGCTTTTTTCATAGAACCCTAATTGCTTGTTTTGCAAACACAATTCTTTTCCATAGGAGTGCGTGTATTACAAACTTTTTAGAGCCAAATCGTAGTTCGGTTCTTCGGTAGTTTCAGCTATTTGTTCTGTATAAATTACCTTTCCCTCCGTGTTAATAACCAAGACGCATCTTGAATGAAGACCAGCAAGTGGTCCATCTACAATGTTCAAGCCGTAATCTTTACCAAATTGACCCGTATTAAAATCTGATAGCGTAAGTACATTTTCAATTCCTTCTGCTCCACAAAATCTATTTTGAGCAAATGGTAAATCTCTTGAAATACACAAAACGCTGGTATTATTAAGATTAGCAGCAGCTTTGTTAAAGTTTCGAACTGATGCTGCGCAGGTGCCGGTGTCAACACTAGGGAAAATATTTAACACTAAGTTCTTTCCTTTAAAGTCGTTCAGTGTTTTGGTAGATAAGTCAGTCGCTATCAGTTTGAAGTCTTTTGCCAGGCTTCCAACATTTGGTAATTCGCCACTTGTATTTATTGTGTTTCCTTTTAATGTGATTTTTGTCATGATATGTTTTATGTGTGATTAGTTACGAAATTTATTTTTTTGCAATTACTTACAATGTTTGGGTAAACGCAGTGTGATTAGCAAAGCTATGTCTCAAATTATGAACCCTGTAGGATAGAGGCAATTTAGCTTTTTTCACTTTATTATATATTGTAATTAAGTGTTTTTAAATAGTGCGAAAGTAAAAAGCAAAAAAAAACTGCTCTTTCGAACAGTTTTTTTTTAAGTAAGTTAAAGTCGGAGTGATTTATTTTTTCACAAGTCTGACTGTGCTTGTACCTGAATTCGTTGAAATTTTAGAAAAATAGATTCCATTTACCAAGTCTGAGGTGTTTATTTTTGCCACAGGGCTATTAGGGTTAAGATTAAGCATGAGCTTACCTTGTAGGTCAAATACTTCTACTAAAGTAATGTTGGAGTTTTCAGAATAAATCGTCCATTGGGAATTTGCCGGATTGGGAAATACACTCAGTTCGTTTATTTCATGATTGTTAGTTCCAAGAGATGCTGAAGATAATTGTTTAACATCATCAAAATAGAAGGTAGAGTTTGCGGAACCATTTCCCATATGATCGCGATCGAACATAAAAACGATATAGTCGAAATAAGTGGTTTGTTGTGAGAAATGAAATGTTAGTGTTTCCCATTCGCCTGATGATTGAGTGTAGACGTCTATTTGTTCCGCAGGGTCTCCAAGATCTAAGTAGTTTGTATCTTCCAATTTTAAGGTTACTTTCGTTCCAGCAGGAGCCGTTGTATAAACTTTCATTGTTATTACATCTAAACTTGTGAA